>JAZQWE010000307.1:0-6484 GCA_045632225.1 Eubacteriales bacterium
TAAACCCATCAATGACAGTTGGCGCACTTGCGGTTTGTCTGCGCTATGCAAACCAGTACACCAAGCCTTTCAACGAAATTTCGGGCGTTATCACCGAACTTCAAAACGCGCTTACATGCGCATCCCGCATTTTTGAGCTTCTTGATGCAAAAGAAATCGAGCCCGACGCACCTGATGCAAAAACCCCCGCCGAAATAAACGGCAACATCACATTTGAAAATGTAAACTTTTCATACACACCCGACAAAAAACTCATCGAAAACTTTAATTTTGCGGCAAAGCACGGTCAGCGCATTGCAATTGTCGGCCCCACGGGCTGCGGCAAAACAACGCTCATCAACCTCCTCATGCGCTTTTACAATCCCACAAGCGGCAAAATTTTAATCGATGGCATATCCACCCGCGACCTTGTTCGCTCCACGCTTCGCAAAAACTTTGGCATGGTGCTCCAGGACACATGGTTAAGAGAGGGCACAATCCGCGACAATATCACAATGGGAAAACCGGATGCCACCGATGAAGAAGTAATTGCGGCGGCAAAGGCTGCGCACGCGCACGGCTTTATCAAAAATCTCAAAGACGGCTACAACACCTACATCGGCGAAGACGGTGGCGCGCTTTCTGCCGGTCAAAAACAGCTTTTGTGTATCACAAGAATTATGCTTTCCCTGCCCCCCATGCTCATCCTTGACGAGGCAACCTCGTCAATCGACACCCGCACCGAAATGCGCATTCAAAATGCATTTGCAACGCTGATGAAAGGGCGCACAAGTTTCATTGTTGCACACCGCCTTTCCACCATCAAGGAGGCGGATGTCATCCTTGTTATGCGTGATGGCAACATCGTTGAGCAAGGCACACACAACGATTTGCTTAAATTAAACGGCTTTTACGCCGAACTTTGGAATGCACAGTTTGTAAATTAAAAGGAGAAAAAACATGATTGGAATTATTTGCGCCATGAAAATCGAGGCCGATGCAATTCGCGCCTCGCTCAAAAATACAAGTGTTGAAACTGTAAGCGGTGTAGAATTTACCCGCGGTACTCTCCATGACAAAGAAGTTGTTATCGCGGTTTGCGGCATTGGCAAGGTTTTTGCCGCAATTTGCACCGAAGCAATGATTATCAAATACGCCCCCACGCTCATAATTAACAGCGGCGTTGCGGGCACCCTCACCGATGCGCTCTCAATCGGCGACATCGCAATCGCAAAAACTTTAGTTCAGCACGATATGGACACAAGCCCCCTCGGCGACCCCGTTGGCCTTATCTCGGGCATCAACAAAATCCACTTTGAAGCGGATGAAATGGCAATTAAAACCTTTGAAAATGCCGTAAAAGAAGTTGGCGCAAACGGCGTAGTCGGCACAATTGCTTCAGGCGACCAGTTCATGTCCGATACCGCAAAAAAATGCACAATCCGCGACCGTTTTAACGCTATCGCGTGCGAAATGGAAGGCGCGGCAATTGCACATGTTGCATTTGTAAACAATGTTCCCTTTGCCGTGCTTCGCGCCATCTCCGACAGTGCAAGCGGCGACGCCCAGATGGAATATCCCAAATTTGTAGCAATGGCATCCGAGCGTTCTCACAAAATCATTGATACATTTATAAAGTTATGGAAATGAAACTCGGATTTGGGCTGATGCGCCTGCCGCTGACGGATAAAAACGACTCATCAAGCATTGATATTGAAAAACTTTGCGAGATGGTTGACGCCTTTATCGAAAACGGCTTTACATACTTTGACACAGCATGGATGTACTGTGGCGGCAAGAGCGAAAACGCTGTAAACGAGGTGCTTACCAAGCGCTATCCCCGCGAAAAATTCTCGGTGACATCCAAACTCCCCTCATATAAGATAAAGTCCCCTGCCGACAATGACATTGTTTTTGCACAGCAACTTCAAAAAACGGGTCTTGAGTTTTTTGACTACTATTTCCTCCACAATGTAAACTCCGGCGCAATTGCAACATTTGAGAAAAACGGTTGCTTTGAGTGGATAAAATCCATCAAAGAAAAAGGCCTTGCAAAGAAAATCGGTTTTTCTTTCCATGATGGGCCCGAGTTTCTTGACGAGGTGCTTACAAAATATCCGTTTTTTGATGTGGTTCAGCTCCAGATAAACTATCTCGACTGGGAAAGCGCGGTACAATCGCGCGCGTGCCACGAGGTTGCGAGAAAGCACGGCAAGGATGTAATTGTTATGGAACCCGTCAAAGGCGGAACCCTTGCAAATGTGCCAAAAGAGGTTGAAGAACTCTTTAAATCAAAAAATCCTAACATGTCCGTCCCCTCTTGGGCAATCCGCTTTGCGGCCGGACTCGACGGAGTTATCATGGTGCTCAGCGGCATGAGCAATATGGAACAGCTCACCGACAATATGAGTTATATGAAAGACTTCAAGCCGCTTTCAGCCGATGAACTTGACACCGTACACAAAGCAACAGAAATTATAAAAAGTGCAAATGCAATCCAATGCACCGCTTGCGAATACTGCATTGTAAATTGCCCTAAAAACATCGCAATTCCCAAATATTTTTCACTTTACAACAATGACCTTGGCGAGTATCTAAAAAAGCCTTGGACTGTTGAAGAGGCGTATTATGAGCGACTTGCCTTGCACTTTGGCAAGGCCTCGGACTGCATTGAATGCGGCCAATGCGAGCGCATGTGCCCACAGCATCTGCCGATAATCAAGCATTTAAAAGAAGTTGCAGCACACTTTGAAAAGTAGCAAAAATCCGTTCTCAAAAAATGAGAACGGATTTTTTATCTATTTGCCGATTGCTTCGCGGTATTCCATTGAAATTACATCAAGGAGTGCCTGCGCCTGACCCTCGAGGCTTGCATAGCGGGTTGCCCAGTCATTTTTCTGCTCGTTAAGCATGTAAATAAGGTGCTTATTGATATGAGCGGGCTGATAGCAATAACCAAGGTCGTATGCACGGGTCTTGAAAATGATGTCAAGCATTTCGGAACTCTCTGCATCGCGGACATACTTACCGTTAAGGGTCTTGTCATAGTAAGCGGGGATAATCACCTCTTCGGAGAAATAACCGATTGCTTCCATAACTGCGGAGGTGCGCTGATAGTTTTCAACTACGAGCGGCACGCACATGTAGTTCATATAGAAAGGAGCAACGGTGTTGTGATATTCCTCTTGATTTTCGCTGTAGAGGAAGTACGGGAGAATACCGTAATCGGTATCCATATCGCGGAAGTCGGAAAGAGTGCCGATGGTGGTGAGGAAGAAGAGTGCCTGATTGCCGCTAAAGATGTCAACATATTCCTTTGCGGTGGAATTGTGCTGATACTTGAGGGAAACGCCATCGTTCATGACCATGTTGTAGAAATCACGAAGAACATTGATTGTGATTTCATCGTTTGCGGAGAGTTTGTAGTTAAGCGCATCCTCGTCAAGCACTACAAGCTGACGGCCCGCCGCATTGAGCGCACCGTAAATGGAGTCGACCCAATAGAGGTTGCCGTAAAGATTGTTTTCGGGATTTGCAACACTCTTTGCAATCTCGTTCATCTTTTCAAGTGTCCACTTGTTGCCCTTTACAAGGCTGTAAAGGTCTTCAACGCCATAGTCTGCCGCAAGATTTTTGTTGAATGCGATACAGTAGGTCTGATCCATAAGGTTGATGCCGTAATCACCTGCGGTGAAGAAAAGCGAATCGCCAAAGGTGAATGTTTCAACCGCCTTTTGGTCATACCATGTAGCTGTACCGTCAAAATACGGGAGTTTGTTAAGGTCGGTGAGGTAGCCGTTATAAGCAAGCTCGCTTACATCATAGCCGGGGATGACGCAAAGATCGTATGTTGCATCGCCCGATGTAGCCTCACGCATGAGGGTCTGGAAACCCTCGGGCGAGCGCTGATTTGCGGTTGTATCCTTCCACTGAGTCTTAATCTTTACATTGTAAAGATTTTCAACCTCAAGGTTGCGCGAGTAAATCGCCTGCTCAAGAAGGTTTGCGCTGTCTTCTTCGTATGCAAAGTCATCTGTGCAAACAGTACCGCGTCCAACGGAGAGAATATTAAACTCATAATCGCCAAAATCATACGCGGGGAGTCCGTTTTCGTTAACATTTTCTTCACCGGTAACAACGGGGGCAGTTACCTCGCCCTCGCCGCAGGCTACAAAAGAAAACGCAAGAACGGCAGAAAGTGCCGCTATAAGAATTTTTTTAAGCATCTTCATGCCTCCTTATTTGATAAGTCCGTCCTGAGGAGTTGTGGTCGGACCCTTTACAAGAAGAATATCGGGCTGTCCGTCAACCTCAACGAACTTCATTGCATCATAGCAAATGTGGCGGGGAGAGATTTCAACGGGGCTGAAGTGCTGATGATAGAACATAATATACTCGCCGTCCTTGGTTCTGGTGTAAACCGAGTCGCCCGTGCCGCGCGAGAACTTGGTTCCGCGGAGAATGGGGTTATACTTGTACTTTACATAGGGGCCAAGAGGCTTTTCTGCAATTGCAAAGCCTTCGCCATAGTCGCCCTTGTAGTGAGAGCCGGCATAAATCATGTAGTAAAGACCCTTGTGCTTAAAGATTACGCCACCCTCGGTAATGCGCGCATAGTCGCACTCCCAAGGCTCGGTGGGAACCATAAGTTTTACAAGAGTATCATCAAGCGCTGTAACAATGCCGTCTTCCATCTTGATTTCGTATGCCCAGATTTCGTTACCGTTGTTAAAGCGTACACATGTGAGGTAGCAACGGCCGTCTTCGTCGATAAAGGGATGGCCGCCGATTTCAAGTACATCCTCGTGAATGGGTTTCATAGTCTTTGACTTAAAAGGACCAAGCGGACTTTCGGAGGTCGCAAATGCAATGTGAGGTTCTCTGCGGCCGGTCTTGGGGTTGGGAGCGGTGTGGGACGCATAGAACATATAGAAAAGGCCGTCTTTGTAGATAACATTGGGGCTCATATACTCGTTGTTGCCCCAACCGTCCTTGCCCTCGAAAACAACATGAGGCTCGGACCAATGAATAAGGTCGGCGGAGGTGTAGCATTGGAAGAGGGACATATCCTGCGTGTCGGTGAAGTAGAGGTAGTACATACCGTCATAGAACATAATGTCGGGGTCAGCACCGTAAACAACGGGGTTTAAGAATTGCTTGTCGGGGTCATAGGGTTTAGCAGGCTCGATTTCAGTCATCTCAATGCCGCGGAACTCTGCAACACCGTCGCCAAAGTTAAAGCCGATACCGCCACGGGTAAAGTGCTTGAGTTCAAGGTCAATCTTGGGGTAAATGGGCGCGGTTTCGTGCTCAAAGTTGTTAAAGTAAATCTTTGCATATGTACCGCGGATTTCAATGCGGATTTTGTACCATTTATCTTTTGTGAAAGGATAGCACATGTTGCTAAGAACAATGTGGTCGCTGTCGCCGCCGTTTACCTTTTGGAGTTTTACAGAGCAATCGGTAGCGTTGATGGTGAGATAATAACCAACAACCCATCTTGCGCCGTTTTTACCCTGAGAACGGAAGTAAACGCCCGCCTCGCCATCGCCCTTGAGTTTGATTTCGCAATCAAGAGCAAAGTTGAGAGGGGTTTTCTCGAGAGAGAACATTGTATTGGGTTCTTTGCTTGGGAAAAGGGTGCTGTTTGTGGAATAAACACCGTCATTTTCAAAGATTTCAGAACCGAATTTCATCCATTCCATATTTTTTCTCCTTTGTATTAAAAATACTATACACTTTCATCTTATACCAAAACGCCCGCATAGTAAATACTAAAAACCATAAATTTTGTATAAAAATTAAACATTGCTAAAAACAAAAAGGCATGCTTTCGCATGCCTTTTTTCAATTAGAACTTAAATACGATATAGCCCTTTTCTACAGCAAATTCAACTGCGTGGAGATTGCCGTTATCGTCTTTTACAACAACCTTAACATTCTTGAGGTTTGCATACTCTACAGGGAGAGGAATGCTATAGGTTACATCGGTGATGTTTTCGCCGTCAACCTTATAGGAAACCTTAACCTCGGAACCGTAGGAAGTATCCTGAAGAAGTGCATTGAGAACTTCTTTTTCTGCCTTTGTAAGCTTGCTTGTTGCAACATCAATATTTGCAAGGTTACCGCTTGCATCAGTAGCAATTGCGGTGCTGTTCATAACGCCGCCGTCTGCATAGATGAGAGCTGTATCAAGCTTACCGCAAGTGCGGCAGGTACGGCTCTTAACGCCGGGCTCGGTTTCGGTAGGAACAACGGTTACAGTAAACTTGCCGTAGTTGTGATTTGCAGAGTTTGTAATTTCAAACACTTCTTTATCACACATTGTGCACTGTTTTCTGTCGCCGATGCCGCAGCCGGATGCAACATTTTCCTCAATGAGTACAAGGGTGTGACCTGCGGAGCAGTATACCGCCTCTTTAGTCTGTGCGCATCCGCTACATGTTGTAACTCCGTCGTTTGTAACAAAGTGGTGGTTGCCGGTTGCTCCATTTGCGCCAATTGT
>JAZQWE010000308.1:0-9382 GCA_045632225.1 Eubacteriales bacterium
AAGGTCAACTATTCTGTCAGTATAAAAACCGTTTGTGGAAATAACGATACGCTCGCTCTTTTTATAAAGTTCGCGGACAACATCTTTAAGGTCATCACGCATAAAAGGTTCGCCGCCCGTAATATTGGTAAAATACATCTCGGGGAGTTTGCGGATGGTTTCAATAGAAATTTCATCCTCTACCTTTGAAGGTACTTTATATCTGTTGCACATTGTGCATTTAGCATTGCAACGGTATGTAACTATAACGGTGCCGTTAAGTTTTTTTGCCATAATTTCACCTTACATTCATTTATTTGAAAATATACTCGCCAACTTTTTTGCCCATGCTCGCTCTTGAAAAGTTATTTAAATAACTTTCGCGCGCCTTTTCGCCAAGAAAATCATAGGTATCACTAAAAAGCATATCCAAAACAGCTTTTTCAAAAGCGCTTTTTTCTTTTTGAACAGCAAGTGCATTTTCGCCGCTTACAATATACATTTCAGCAAGCGTGCTCGGCGCTGTCACAAGCACCTTTTTCTTCATTGCAAGTGCATTTAAAAGTACCGTATCGCCCGAACAAATTGCACCGTCATCAATCGGTATAATCATTGCATTGCAATTTGCAATCCAAGGATATGATTCTGCACCGGCAACATTTCTTAAAATCCGAACATTGGCGTTTGAAGGGCTTTCACCTTTGTATGTATCGGAAATTATAACAAGCGGATAATTTATGTTTTCCCACGCGTTAATCAAAAAATCATAATCGCGGTTGGAGCGGCCGATTGCCAAAGCATATCCGTTTTTGGGGGCAATGGCGGGCACATCAAGTTTTGAAAACTCTTCATACGGGTCATTTACGCCGAAAGGAGTAACCAAAATATTCTCCATTGGGAAGTTGAAAATTTTACTTATCTCCTTGGCATATCCATAGGAAAGCACATGCAAACAATCCATATATCCGGTTTGGACACAGCGGCTCATAAACCAATGATATATTTTTCCAACCTTACCCTTTTTCTCTTTGTAGGTAAAGTTGAGTGCAACTAATATATTTCTCTTTTTTACTTTGAAAGTAGCGCAGAAAAACGCGAATATCAATGTATAAAACTGTTGCCAACCGACAATTACATCAAAATCTTTTCTTTTCAAAAAATACTTCCATGCAACGGCAAAATACTTTGCATAGCGCTTTATTTCGCTGAATTTACCCGTTCTTTTCCAATTGGAAATGTGGGATTTTATGCTGAATTTATTCTCGGAGCACGAATTTAAAGAAGAGCAAAGCGACACCACCTCGTCAGCATGGCAATCACAAAGTATAATGTTCTTTGCTTGGTTCATTTTGCTTCTCCTTGTCAACTTTTTACAGAGTAAAGTTCGAGTAACTTATCACAATACTCTTCTATGGAAGAAAAACTTATGCTTTCACAGTTTTTTGTATATTCAGCCTGCCTTGCTCGGTCATTCCAAAGCGACAAAATCTTTTCTTTAAGCGCCTCGCACGAGCCGCTTGCAAAAAGTTCGCCGGTTTCTTTATCTTTAATAAGTTCGGGAATACCGCCAATATCCGCTCCGATAACAGGAGTTGAGTACATTTGGCTTTCCATAACCGAAAACGGGCAATTTTCATACCACTCTGACGGATAAACGGTAAATCGAGCCTGACGAATCAGGTTTTCGAGTTCTTCGCCGTTTTTAAAGCCAACATTTTTAATATTGGGGACAGCAGCAATCTCACTTTCAAGAGGGCCGACTCCGGCAAAAACAAATGGAATTTCGGAAAGTTCGCTTGCCACTTTAATCAAGGTTTTAATACCCTTTTCGGGAGAAAATCTGCCAAAATAGAGTACATAATCTTTCTTTTCGGTTTGCTTTTTTTGAACGGGGTCGATAAAATTGTGCATTGCCACGGTTTTGCCCGCCAAGTGCGGGTTTGCATCAATTTTGCTCTTCATAAAATCCGAGCAACAGATTACCGTATCTATTTTCTTGTACGCCCCAACTAATCGCCAATACATAGCCTCGGCCATGCCGATAACGCTTTTAGCAAACGATGAGTGAATGCATCTTCCCTTTACGCAATTTAAAAAATTGCCGCCAAGACATTTTTCACAATTTTCGCCCGTTGCGGGGTTGTTGCACATGTGATTTGGGCAAACGAGCTGATAGTCATGCGCGGTGTACAAAATCTTGCACTTGTGACCCGTTTGCTTTTCCCATTTCTTGATTTCAAGAATTATACTGGGCGTTAACTGATAGTTAAAGTTATTGAGATGGCATACATCGGGTTTGAAATCGTCCAAAACAAGACGGATTTTCTTTCTCGCCTCTGCCGAATAGATGGTTTTAATCGGATATGTTATCTTTGCAAGTTTTGAACCGCCGTGAAAATCCATATCCGAAGTATACGCATTTACACGGTTGGAAACAACTCTCCCCTCGTGCTCCATGCCGAAATACTCAACATCATGGCCATGTGCCTTTAAATAATCACCGAGCTTAAAAATATATGTTTCCGAGCCCCCGTTGGGGTACAAAAACTTATTTACAAACAATATCTTCATTTACTGTATAACTCCAGCGTTTGTGCTGTTACTGTATCCCAATTATATTTTGAGCAAATGTAATCTGCGGCATTTTCTTTGTATTTTTCCACAGCCGCGCTTGATGCGCAAAGCGCCGTCAAGTGAGTTGCAAGGTCAGCCTCGTCACCGCATTTGAATGTTTCTCCGCACTCGCCGATTACCGAGGTGCACTCAGGAATATCGGAGGTGAGGCACATGTTGCCATAACTCATTGCCTCAAGCAAACTGAGTGGCATGCCTTCAAGAAAAGAGGGGAGCACATACAAATATGCATTGGAATAGAGTTCTCTTAACACCCTACCCTCTACAAAATCGGTAAAAATGATGTTTTCATCATCGCCCGCAAGGTCTTTTAAGAGTGCCGCGTAATCAGCGGTATCGGACGAGCCGCCCGCAATTACAAGCTTTTTGTCGGGTTTGGCGTTTTTATACGCCTTTATCAAACATTCAATCCCCTTTTCGGGCACAAGGCGCCCAAGATAGAGGATGTAGCTGTCTTTTTCAAGTCCAAAGCGGGTAGTAATCTCCATGGCATCTTCTGCCGCGGGACGGCTGACGCCGTTTGGAATAAACACGGTTTCTCTGCCGTAGGTATCAGCAAAATACTGCTTTACGCTCTCGCTTAAAACAATGATTTCATCGGCAAAGCGCACCGCGCATTTTTCACCGGTGAGGATGTACCACGAGGCAAAACGCCCCCATTTTGCACGCTTATGGTCAAGTCCGTGCACGGTTGCAATGCATCTTTTACCAAAAAGTTTGGGCAACCAAAGCATTGCGCACGGCCCTTCTGCGTGAAAATGAACAACATCGTATTTGCCGAAAGCGGCGCACACCGCCGCAGAGAACGAAGCCGTCATTGCGGCAAGTCCGCGGCGATCCACCGTTAAAACACTTTTAATTTTCACACCGCCAAGATCCTTAACGGCGGCGTTATCAAAATCCGCGCCGCTGACATGATGACCGCGACGGTTGTAGCAAGTCACGCTGTGCCCCGTAGCCGCCATTTTGGTGGCAAGTGAGGCAACAACAATCTCAACACCACCCTCGCGCGAGGGTATGCGCTTGTGTCCAAGCATTGCTATGCGCAACTTTTTTGAATCTTTTTTGTTCATATTTTTGGGCATTATTCGCCCTCCAAGCCGCATACGGCACCGACGGTGTCAACCAAAATTTTCAAATCGGTTTTAAAGCTGCGCTCGGATATGTATTTCAGGTCAAGTTCAAGCCACTCCTCAAAAGAAAGGCTGTTGCGGCTTGGCTGTACCTGCCAATAGCAAGTAATTCCGGGGGTGATTGAAAGGCGCTGTCTTTCGCGCTCTGTATACTGCGCAACCTCTCTCGGGAGCGGGGGACGCGGGCCGACAAGGCTCATATCTCCCTTAATTACATTCCAAAGTTGGGGAAGTTCATCAATACTTGTTTTTCTGATAAATCCGCCGAAACGAGTAATGCGCGGGTCTTTCTTCATTTTGAAAACCGGCCCGTCCATTTCATTTTGCAAAAGCAACTTATCAAGCATTTTATCGGCATTGGGAATCATGGAGCGGAATTTGTAAAAATCAAACTCTCGCCCGTCCTTTCCAACGCGTTTTTGCACATAAATCGGCGATGCGCCGGGGCTGTCGATAATTATGATTAACGCGATGATAACAAGCACAGGTAGGAGCAAAAGAATTCCCAAAGCAGAAACGGTCACATCAAACACACGCTTGAAAAAGTCATAGCCGGGTTTGCTTTCAGCAGCTGCTTTATCGCAAACATTTTCAGCGGGGGCAGTATTTACTTTGTCTTTGAGTTTCACAAACCGCCCTCCTTAAAAATCAAACTTATTTTTCCACGGGCGTATAGAAAAGCCCGATAACTGTTTTGAAAACAGATTCTTCATCCGGATAAAACTCCATAAACTTTTTGCCCTGTAAAGTTTCACCCTCAATATCCTCAACTCTTATAAACTCATACTCCTTGAACTTTCTTGAAAGTTCCTGAATTTGTGTTACAGAGCGGTCGGAAACCACAAAATCAGACATTGCAAGAGAAGCGTCGATGATGAACTCATCATCAGTTTCAACACACTCCATAAACTTTTCATAAAGCGCGTCGATAAACTGCTTCTGACGCTTCATACGGGTATTGTTTGTGCTGTCATCAAGCCCGCGACGGGTACGCACATAATGCAATGCATGCTCACCCATAAGATTAACAACCTCGCCCTTTACAAGGGTATCGTCGATACCCGAGAAATCGTCAAGAATCTCAAGTTCAACACCGCCGACAAGCTCGGTAAGAGCGGGCACTGCGTCCATTGTAAGGGAGATGAAATGGTCAATTTTTGCGCCGAGCAAAAGGGAGGAAACAGAGTCCGCCGTGTTGCGGCAACTGACCTCGCCGCCTTTTCCGTATGTGTGGGAAAGCGCAATCTGACTTGTAATTGTATCGTATTTGTTACCCGCAACATTGAGCAAATTAACATCCGCCATGGTGTCACGGTTGATTTGCAGCGCCATGCACTTTTCTTCATCCTTATCAAACACAAAGAGCATCAAAAAGTCGGACTGCTGGTCATTGTTGTAGGAGTTGGAAACGATATCTTCAGCCACTTTATCAAGACCCATCACGAGAAAGGTTTCAATATTTTTCTTTGGCTCATACTCTTTTCCGTAATACTCTACAATATCATCGTCAAAATCAAGCAAAGGGAATTTGCCATTGTTAGTTTCCCAAAGATATATGCCAAAAAGCGCAACAGCAACAAGCGCAATGACAATCGCTATCACCGCGCCGTGGCGTCCAAGTCTTTTTTTCTCATCATAGGGCATCCTCATAATGCAAATTCCCCTTATATTTTATTTTTATTTATGCCTTTGCGGTGTTTTCTTCGCCTTTTTTATCCTTCTTGGACTTCTTCCAAATGATGATGAAGATAATCAAAGCGCAAACAACCGCGATAACGATCCAAAGCCAGTTTGTGCTTTCTGCATCTTTTTCAAGCTCAACAACGATTGCAAAAGGAGAGAAGCCTTCTGCAGAGAAGGTAAGGTTACCGTCTTCATCGATTTCTGCATCTTCTACAACATTCCATTCTGCATCATGGTAGTGGAGAAGACAAACAAAGTTCTTAACAGAGGTAGGCTTAAGAGTAACTACGAAACGGCCGTGTTCAATGTGAGCATCACAACCGCTTGTACTGATATCGAACATGTCGCTTACAGCGAGGTTTTCAATATCAATGCCTATTTCAGTCGCGATTTCTTCAACCTCTTCGACAAGAACAGAAAGGTCAGCGCTTTCTACAACGGTTTCATAAGCTTCTTCAAGAGTTTCGCGGGTTTCTTCTTTGAGTTCTTCTCTGTCAGCATAAGCGGTGCAGACAACGGTTGCGGCACAGTCTTCGGTTTCGTTAATAAAGCCTACAACCTCGGGGGCGAGATTAGCGGAGGGGCTGGACACAAACGCGCCGGAAGCAGATACGCTAATAATCATGAGAGCGGACATAAGAATTGCAAATAACTTTTTCATTTTGGATATCATCCTTTCAAAAAATTAGTTTAAATATTTTTATCGAGCGCGGCTTTGCCGTACCCGTTAATTTGACAAACAAAATCTTTGCCGAATTTCTTTTTTATAACACCAAAGGCATTACCGATTTTCGGCGGACGCGATTTTACATTGTGGCAATCGGAGCCGATAAAGTGTATTCCGCCCGAGATAAGCATGTCAAGCGCCTTGCGCTTTGTGAAAAATCCGGTGAAGAACGGTGCATTAACTTGCATTAAGATGCCCGCGCTGTAAAGTTTTCTCATAACTTTTGCGCTTTGGAGTGCAAGGTAGCGCTCAATATGAGCAAGTACCACCGTTGTTTTGCTGAGCGATGCAAGTTGCACAAGTTCATTTACGGTATATTCGGTCCACTTTGCCATCGGCATTTCCAAAAGAAGGAGGTTTGTACCCTCGATTTTAAGGTTACTAAGTCCTTCCATTCGGGAAATTCCGGGATAGTATCTGACTTCTGCGCCAAGCAGAATTTTGGGTGCTCCGTCAAAAAGCACATTTTCAAGGGCGTCATGCGCCGCCTTGCGCCGAGTTAAAAACGACTCCACGCTTTCGTGGTTAGCATGAAAATGCGGGGTTGCAATCACGGTATCAACACCCTGCTGTGCAAGCATTTTCAAAAGCTCGCCGCTTTCCTCGTTACTTTGACTACCGTCATCCAGTTTCGGAAGAATGTGACTGTGCCAGTCTATCATTTTTTACTTTCCTTACCCTCTTTGGTTTCTTTTTGAGGGGTCTGGTAATAGCGGTAATACTTGTAATACTTATATTTCTTGTACTTTCCGTACGAACTGCCATGACCTCTCGATTCGTTCATAACGCAACCGAGGATATTTACATTTGAAAGACGGAGCTGTCTGAAGCAATGCTCAAGTTCTTTCTTTTCGGTGTATTCCTCACGGATTACAACAATCATACCCGTGATAAGGCTTGAAATCGAAAGCGCATCGGAAACGATGTTAACGGGAGGAAGGTCGATAATGATGTAATCAAACACCTCGCGAAGTTCGGCAAGTACCGACTCCATTCTGCGGGAGCCGAGAAGTTCGGAGGGGTTTGGAGGAATGTTGCCCGAGGGGAGAATGAACCAATTTTTAAGCAACTCGGATTGGAACTTTGCAAAGTTTGCGCCGTTACCCATCAAAAAGTCGGTAAGCCCGGGGGTACTTTCAATCTGCATCTTCTTTGCAATCGAAGGGATACGAAGGTCGCCGTCAATAAGCAAAACCTTGCTTCCCTTTTCTGCAAGAACATACGAAAGGTTTACCGAGGTTGTACTCTTTCCCTCGCCGCGCATTGAACTTGTAACACCGATTACGGGGCATTTCTCGCCAACGGGCAAGGTGAAATCAAGATTTGTTCTAAGGAGTTTGTACTGTTCAATCGCAGTAAACTCGAGGTTTTTATGTAATGTTTTTACATTTTCGCCCGCCATAAACGGTGCGTGCGAATTTCTCTTTGCAGATGCCACGGTTTTCACCCTCCTTAGTTATTTTTTGCTTCACGCTTTGTAGAATAGTAAGCGTACTGTTTTGAACCGGAGGACAATAGGTTAGGAACCTTTGCCAGAATCGGGTAATCGTATGTCGAGAGAACATAGTCCTCATCGTGAATGGTGCCGTCCATAAGTGCCGCAACCGCCACAAGAACAACGCTGAAGAGCACGCCGAGAATCATGCCAACGGCGGTGTATTTGGTAATACTCGGTGCAACCTTGCCAAGTTCGGGGATTGCAGAGTCAACAACTTCCATCGAAGCGCCGTCGATAATCTCAGAAATTCTCACAGGGAGAACCTCTGCAATGCAGTTAGCGATTTTTGCCGCCTCATAGGGGTTTTCGCTTGTAACGGTAACTCTCATAATTTCGGTTTCGTTTGACGGTTCGGACTTAATCATGCGATAAAGTTCGCGATATGTATACGAAACGCCCGCCTTTTCAATAACTCTTTCAAGAGTTGTGCGGTTGCTTAAAATTTCGCCATAAGTTTTTACAAGGCTCTGTGCCGCAGTAATCTCGGATGAACTGATACTGAAACTTGTGTTTCCGAGGGAGAATGAACTGTTGTTTACATAGAGCATAATCGAGGACGAGTATGTGGGAGCAATTGCAAACGCCGCAATCGAAAATCCCGCAACCGCCGCCATAAGGCCAGCCAATGCAATCAGCCACGCCCTGCGCCAGAGTGTTTTTAAAATATGCAGAATGTCAATCGTGTAATACTCGGTAGAATTTCTTTCCTGCTTATCCATTTTATCGTTTTCTCCTTGAAAATTTGCCAAAGGGTATAACCCTTCCACTTTATTCATCTAATTATATCACTTTGTATTACAAAGTGCAATACACTATATTCACAAATTATTCAATTTTTCATCATAATCACCCGTTATTTTTTCACGCGCCTTACATTATTTGGATAATTTATACAACATATATTATATATGGATTTTTTCATTTGTTGCGATTGTCGCCTCTCTGTCGCCGCTTGTACAACATCTGCAGCACTGCCACGAACCCGTAGGGGATGGCCCCTTGGACATCCCGTTTTGCCGCGGTGCATGCGGGGCGTCGTAGGCGCCGACCCCTACAAGCTTGGTGAAATTCTCCTCATGCCCGTAAAGGCGTTCTTCGAACGCCCGCGGACGAACACAGTTTGCCCTGCAAGGTTGTTACAAAGCAAAAACCGAGCAACGGAGAGTTTCCGTTGCTCGGTTTTTGTACACTTTTAATTTGAGCCGTAGAGCAAATCCTTGTATGTCGGGAAAGGCCAATACTCATCAGCGGTGAGGGTTTCAAGTGCATCTGCATACTCGCGAACTTTCTTCATCGCGGGGCAAACCTTGTCACGGTAGTGACATGCATCTTTTTCCTTATCGCCGCTCGGCTTTTTGTTTGCAAGTTTGTCAAGTTCAAGCGTTGCTTTGTAAAGCTTGTCGGAGTTTTCAGAGAGCTGTGTCAAAATGCTCTCTTCAAAGGCTACTGCGGTAATTCCAAGCGCCTTTTTGTTAAGCAATGTGGTAGAAAGTTCGCCCGTGTAACTCTGTACTGCAGGGAGAATCTGACGCTTCACCATATCGCTCATTATGTATGCCTCGTGGGAAATAATCTTGCAATAGTTATCAAGCATAATTTCCGCGCGGGAAACAACCTCTTGCTCGGTATAAATCTTGTGGTCGGTGAAAAGTTTAATATTCTTTTCGTCCTTGAGGTGGGGGATGGCATCCGGCACGGTCTTAAAGTTTGGCAAGCCGCGCTTTGCCG
>JAZQWE010000309.1:0-7450 GCA_045632225.1 Eubacteriales bacterium
AATCATCCACGTTTTATAAACGATTTTGGTGGCGTTAAAGAAATTACCTTTTCACTTTCGGACGATGCGGATATTTGCGAAAAAGACGGATACATTACCGTTTGGGGTGACAAATATCTCAAAGTCAGCGACATAAAAATCCCCGGCAGATTCAATGTTGCAAACTATATGTGCGCAATCGGCATGACCCTTGATTTCGTTTCTAAAGAAACTATCAAAGAGGTTGCAAAAACTTTTGGCGGAGTTGAACATAGAAATGAATTTGTGCGCGAAGTTGACGGCGTAAAATACTACAACTCCTCTATTGACTCTTCTCCCTCGCGCACAATGGCAGCGCTTTCCTCATATCCGGTAAAGCCGATTTTAATTTGTTGCGGCAGAGATAAGCATGTTCCTTTTGACGAACTTGCCGAGATGATTTTGGAAAAAGCCAAGGCACTTGTACTTTCAGGCGAAGCACGCGAAAAAATTCTTGCCGCCATGAAAAATGCAAACTGCGGCGATTTTCCGATAATAACAGAGGAAAATTTCACAGATGCGATAAATGCCGCACGCAATATCGCAAAGAGCGGAGATATTGTACTCCTTTCCCCCTCTTGCACATCGTTTGACGCGTTTAAAAACTTTGAAGAACGCGGCAGAAAATTCAAAGAAATAGTTAATAATTTTTAAAAGGACACATCCATGAACGAAAAACTTGCACTTTTAACAAAAGAAGCTGAAAAAGAACTTGCAGACATATATGCCGAACTTGATGCGGTGTCGATGAAGAACACCGAAAAAATCCTTGACGCTTTTAGAAACAACCGCGTTAGTGAGGCAATTTTTGCCCCCACAAGCGGTTACGGTTATGATGACCGCGGCAGAGATACCCTTGACAAAATCTATGCCGAGGTTATGGGCGCAGAAGCCGCATTTGTACGCCACAGCATTGCAAGCGGCACACATGCGCTTGCAATAGGACTTTACGCCCTTCTCCGCCCCGGCGACATCCTTTATTCCGTTGCCGACAAGCCTTACGATACTCTTGACGAGGTTATCGGCACAGTTGGCGAAGAAGGACGCGGTTCACTTAAAGATTTTGGTGTTTCGTACATGCAATCCGATTTTAAGGACGGCAAACTTAACCTTGAAGAAATCCGCCAAACTCTTATTGAAAACAAAAAAATCAAAGTTGTTTTTATCCAGCGTTCCAAAGGCTATCTCAACCGCCCCACACTCACTATTGACGAAATCGGAGAAGTTGCAAAAATCGTGCACGAAGTTTCCGACGCTTATGTAGTGGTTGACAACTGCTACGGTGAATTTGTCGAGGACAGAGAGCCTACCGAAGTTGGTGCAGACATGATTATCGGTTCCCTTATCAAAAACCCCGGCGGCGGAATGGCTGGGTCGGGCGGGTACATTGCCGGCACTAAAAAGGCGGTTGAACTTGCGGGATACCGTTTTACCGCAGTAGGAGTAGGACTTGAAATAGGCGCAAGCCTTGGTCAGACAAAGAGCATGTACCGCGGCCTTTTCTATGCGCCCCATACCGTTGCTCAAGCAATGAAAACCGCGCATTTTGCGGCATACATATTTGAAAAGCTCGGCTATGACTGTTCTCCCCGTTATTGCGAGCGCCGCAGTGACATAATTCAAATGATTCGCTTTGGTGCCCCCGAAAAACTTATTGCTTTTTGCCAAGGCATACAGGCGGGCTCACCGGTTGATGCTTTTGTATCACCCGAGCCTTGGGACATGCCCGGCTATACCGACCCCGTTATCATGGCGGCGGGCGCATTTGTCGGCGGCTCCTCAATCGAACTTTCTGCAGACGGCCCCATCCGCCCGCCTTACAGCGCATTTTTGCAAGGCGGTCTAACCTACGAAAGCGGAAAAGTGGGTATTCTCTCTGCGGCAAAAGCGTTACTCAAACTTGAACAAGGAGAATAAAAAATGAAAAAAATAACCGCCCTTATTCTTGCGCTTATACTCTCGGCAGGTTTTATTTCTTGCCAAAGTGCAACTGACATCTCCGTCCCCATGGGTATGATGCTTGCATCCGACCCCGATATACCTGAATATGTACTTATGGTGCCCAATGATTGGACTGTAGAAAGCGCAACCGGAACTACCACAGCATACTACAAGGACAATCTCAGGAATGCAGTTCTTGCTACTTTCAGCGCTACCTTCAACATGGCTGAAGACGGTATTACTCTTGAAAACTATTTTGATTCTTATGCAGAGGAATTTATCTCTGTTTTCGGAACAACACAAGTAATTGAAGAGTACGATACTCTCCTTGGCGGCAAAGATGCAAAAGAATACATCTATACCGCAACTTTCGGCGAAACCGAGTATAAATTCTGGCAGGTAATCTGCTTTAATGAAGGTATTATTTATACGCTCACATACTCTGCAACCGCACAGTATTTTGACAACTATGCAGAGGATATGTCGCTTATTCTCAGCAACTTCTACTTTAAATGATGGCTACAGAGATTTATTTTGACAACAGCGCCACTACAATGCTTTGCCAAGAGGCAAAAACGGCGATGTCGCATGTTATTGAAAATGTTTACGGCAATCCCTCTTCCCTGCACTCGATAGGACTTGAGGCAGAAAAAATCGTCAGCACCGCAAGAAATGATATTCTTGCATCAATCGGTGTTCGCGGTGACGGACGACAGCTTATTTTTTGCGGTAGCGGAAGCGAGGCAAACAACCTTGCCATAATCGGTGTATACTCTTCAAAGAAACGCCGTGAAGGCACTAAAATAATAACCACCGCGGGCGAGCACTCTTCTGTTGAGGCGGCGATGGCTCATCTTGAAACTCTTGGCGCAAAAGTTGTGCGTCTTGGTACAAAAAACGGTGAAATTGATTTTGACGAGTTTGCTTCTTCTCTCTCTGCTGACACCGCCATTGTTTCGGTAATGCTTGTAAACAACGAAACCGGCGCGCGCTATCCCGTTGAAGAAATGTTCAAAATCGCAAAAAGTCGCTGTCCCGATGTAATTTGCCATTGTGATGCCGTACAAGCATACGGGAAAATCAAGTTTACACCAAAAACACTCGGTGCCGACCTTGTAACCGTTAGCGCACATAAAATTCACGGTCCCAAAGGCATTGCCGCGCTTTATGTTTCACCCGAGATTTTAAAGCGCCGTGCAATTGTTCCAATTATTCATGGCGGACAGCAAGAAAACGGTCTGCGCGCGGGCACAGAAAACACAGTTTGCATTGCCGGATTCGGTGCCGCGGCAAAATTGGCTCTTGCGGACTTTACCGCCAACAACCTCACAGTTAAAACAGTAAGCGATTACATAATTAAGCAAATTTCAAACGATGTAAGACTTAAAGAAATTCGAATTAACCGCCCTAAAAACGCAATTTCCAACATTATCAACATCACTCTGCCAAATATTAAAAGCGAAACAATGCTTCATTTTCTTTCAGGCAAAGGCATCTTTATTTCAAGCGGTTCTGCATGTTCATCACATGCAAAATCCGTAAGCCGTGCACTCAGCGCTTTCGGCATTGCAGATAAAGAGGCGGATTGTTCGGTGAGAATCAGCATTTCAAAATTCAACACGACAGAAGAGGCGAAAGTGCTCTGCGATGCACTTGCAGACGGCATTTCTTCTCTTATCAGGATTAAATGATGAAAACAAGTACAAAAATACTTTTAAAACTCAATAAGCTTTTTAAGGCACCCGTACATCCGCTCAATTTGCAGAACGACGGTGTAATGTCATACGCAATGTGGCAGTATACAAAAGGCGCCGAAACCATTAAATTCTACCTTGATTTTTGTAGTGAAGAAGAAATGTTCAACGGCAAAACCGTTTTAGACATCGGATGCGGAGCGGCGGGCAAATCGCTTTACTACGCTTCACGCGGCGCTAATGTAATCGGTGTTGAAATTCTCGAAAAATATAGAGAGGAGTCAAGCGCGCTTGCAAACGAGCTTGGCCTTTCAGATAAGTTCACTTTCGTATGTGCAGACGCGGCGGCTCTACCGTTTGAGGATGGCTCTATCGACACCATCATCATGAACGACGCCATGGAGCATGTTGCAAATCCCGAAGCGGTAATTGATGAGTGCCTTCGTGTCCTTTGCAAAGGCGGTAGACTTTTTGTAAACTTCCCGCCCATAAATCACCCCTCGGGAGCGCATTTGAGCGACCTTATTTACATCCCGTGGGTTCACCTTTTCTTCTCCGAATCAACGCTTGTAGAAGCCTACAAGGAACTCGCAAAAAATGTTCCGGACGGAGATGACAGAATCGCTTTCCGCATTTCTAAAAAAGCGGATGGTAATGAATATTTTTCATATATCAACCACATGACAATCAAGCGTTTTCACAACATTTTAAAAAGCAAAGGTATTAAACCCGCATATCTTAAACATATCCCTTTGCGCAATATTGTAAAACCGCTTGCATTTCTCCCTTTGCTTAAAGAATGCTTTGTAAAAATGGTTGTATGCGTATTTGAAAAATAACGGAGAAAACTATGTCTTTACTAAACAAATTCACAAACTCTGACCGTCAGGTTTTAAAAGTGATCATTGTCGGTTGCGGTAATGTCGGCACAACACTTGCAGAAAGACTTTCTGCTGAGGGGCACTACATTACCATGATTGATAAGGATTCAAAAGCACTCAAACGAGTTTGCGATGCCTATGATGTAATGGGTATCATCGGTAATGGCTCAAGTTACAGTATTTTGATGGAAGCCGGAATAGAAAACGCCAATCTCGTAATCGCTGTAACGGAAAGTGACGAACTCAATCTCCTTTGCTGTACTGTTGCTAAAAAAGTCGGCAACTGTGCCGCCATCGCAAGAGTACGAACTCCTGACTATGTTGATGAACTCCCGTATCTCAGAACAAGACTCGGCATTTCAATGATTATCAATCCCGAACTTGAAGCCGCGCGCGAAATCGCTCGCCTTCTCCGTTTGCCGAGTGCCATCAGTATCAACTCATTCGCCAAGGGTAGCGTTGAAATGGTAAAATTCAAGCTCCCTGAAAAATCCATTCTCTGCGGCAAGTCGCTTATGCAACTTCAGGATATTCTCCGCGGTGTGCTTATCTGCGGCGTTGAACGCGGTGAGGAATTAACAATTCCCGGCGGCTCATTTATATTTGAAGGCGGCGACATTGTTTCGTTTATCGCGCCCGTACGAAATACGCAACTCTTTTTTAAGAGAATTTCCATTGAAACCAAAGCGGTTTCAAGCGCACTTATCATCGGTGGAGGAAGGATTTCTTACTACCTTGCAAAAATGCTTATTGACGAAGGCATTGAAGTAAAGATTATTGAGCAGGATGAAAACAGATGTTCTTACCTTGCCGAAAATCTTGACAAAGCGATTGTTTTATGCGGCAACGGCAACAGCGAGGAATTTTTGCTTGAATCAGGCGTTCGCGACACGGGGTCATTCATTTCCCTTACCGATGCAGATGAAGAAAACATCCTTATCTCGCTTTATGCAAAAAAATCAACAAATGCAAAAGTTATAACAAAAATTGACCGCACAAATTTTCACGGCGTTATTACAGAACTCGATATGGATAGCGTAATCTATCCGAGATACCTTATCACAGAGTCAATTATCGCGTACGCTCGCGCAAAACACAACTCTTTGGGTAGCGTAAACATAGAAACTCTTTATCAGGTATTTGATGGCAGAGCTGAAGCAATTGAACTTCGAGTTGACCAAGTAGAAGTCACAAACACGCCGCTTATGAAAATGAATCTAAAAAAAGACATGCTGATAGCATGTGTAAACCGCGGTGGCAGAATATTTATCCCAAGCGGTAACGATTGCCTTATGATGGATGACACCGTTATCATCGTTACCAAGCATAGCGGTTTTGATGAAATCAATGATATTTTGATGTAATTATGAATTATCGTATTATTTCTTATATTCTCGGTTGGGTGCTTGTAATTGAGGCGGCATTTTTAATGATGCCCTTTGTTGTCGGCGTTTATTACGGCGAAAGTTCGGCAATTTCATTTTTAATCGGTGCCGCAATCGCCGCCGTGATTGGCACGCTGTTAATAATCAAAAAGCCCAAGGATACCGTATTTTTTGTCAGAGAAGGCTTTGTTGCCGTTGCGCTGTCATGGATAGCGCTCAGTACATTTGGCGCAATACCGTTTGTGCTGAGCGGCGAGATACCACAGTTTGTAGATGCGCTTTTTGAAACAGTATCCGGCTTTACAACAACCGGTTCAAGTATACTTTCAAATGTAGAAGCTCTTTCACATGCTTCCCTATTCTGGCGTAGTTTTACTCATTGGATAGGCGGTATGGGTGTACTTGTATTTTTGCTTGCTGTATTGCCAATGGCGGGCGGCTCGCAAATGCATTTGATGCGCGCAGAAAGCCCCGGCCCTTCAGTTAACAAACTTGTACCCAAAACACAGTATACAGCGCTCATTCTTTACGGAATTTATATTTTACTCACTATTATTCAGTTTGTTTTGCTGATATTCGGTGACATGCCGATATTTGATGCTATGACACTAACATTCGGTACGGCGGGCACCGGCGGTTTTGGCATTAAAAATGACAGTATTGCGAGTTATTCGCCATACTGTCAATGGATAATAGGAATTTTCATGGTACTTTTCGGAGTAAACTTTAATGTTTTCTTCCTGATGCTTTTAAAACGCTTTAAGCAAGCAATTTCCGGTGAAGAATTCCGTACCTATTTATGCATTGTTCTCGGGTCTACTGCGCTCATTGCGTACAATATTTATAAAAGTTCCATTGTAGTCAGCGGAACCGTACGCCATGCATTTTTCCAAGTTGCATCAATTATCACAACTACGGGATATGCAAGCTTTGATTACGAGTTGTGGCCAATTTTTTCACAAACGATTCTGGTATTACTGATGTTTATAGGTGCCTCTGCGGGAAGCACGGGCGGCGGAATTAAGGTTTCGCGCATAATTCTACTTACAAAACGCGCCCGTCAGGAAGTGCGCCACTCTTTCCACCCCAACAGAGTAACCAAAATTCACCTTGACGGTAAAGTAGTTGAAAATGAAGTTATAAAAGCGACAAGCGCATACTTAATCACCTATGTATTTTTGTTTGCCGCCTCAGTTTTACTTGTTTCCGTAAACTCTCCCGACTTTGCTACCGCTTTTACATCGGTTGCGGCTACTATCAACAATATCGGTCCCGGACTTGCAAGCGTAGGCCCCACTGATAATTTTGGTTTTTTTAATGCATTTACAAAAATTGTCCTGATATTTGATATGCTTGTTGGCAGACTTGAACTCTTCCCCATGCTGATTTTATTTAATCCGCATGTATGGCTGTCTAAAGGCAGAAAAAAGGTATAAAAAACAAAAAACAGACGAGTTTTCACTCGTCTGTTTTTTTGGCGCAGAGAGAGGGATTCGAACCCTCGTGTGCTTTCGCACAAACTGATTTCGAG
>JAZQWE010000310.1:0-4065 GCA_045632225.1 Eubacteriales bacterium
CAAGGGCGCTGTAGAGGGTAGAACTCAGGTTGCGGGTATCATTGGCTATGCAGAATCCGCATCTCAGTTGAATATTGTGATTGAGGACTCGGTAAACGAGGGCGATATTACAAGCACTCAGTATCAGGCGGGCGGTATCATCGGTAAGATGCATGTTACAAGTGCTGCTGCATCGCTTAAGCTTGACAATGTAACCAATAAGGGTGATGTTGTCGGCGGCGACCGTAACGGCGGTCTTATCGGCTTCTTCCAGACTTCACAGTCAAACGCACTTCTTGAAATTTATGACTCTGAAAACTACGGTAGTGTTACAGGCGCAATGATGAGCGGCGGTATCATCGGCCGTATGGAATTTGGCGGTAGCTCTACCGCTGCAGGTGAGGCACTCACCACCGTTTCCAAGATTAAAAATGTTGCAAACTATGGCGATATTGCGGTGGATGCTGCAAAACAGGTTGCTTCCTCCAGCTACAACGGCAAATATGTCGGCGGTATCGTTGGTCTTGCAACCACAACCGGCAACTTTGTAGAGTTTGATAACATCTACAACAGCGGTGCAGTTCATTCCACCGATGCATATTCGGGCGGTGTATTCGGTCTTATGCGCAGCTACGGCAACGCAGGCACCGGCACAAATACTGCAACCGAACCTATGTTTACCCTTAACAATGCATACAACTGTGGCGCAATCACTTCCGGTGGCGTTCATGTCGGCGGTCTTGTGGCGTTCCTTGCAAACAATGCTCCCTTGTCCGTTACAAATTCTGTAACTGCTACTGATGTAAGCGGCACCGGAACAACTCATGCGGCATTTGGCATGCGCGATGAAACTTCAAGCGTTAAGCATGTAGTTACAAATGTTTACTATGCAGGCACTCCCGCAGATTCCAATGCAACTGCTGTCGGCGCTGTAAACGACTACTCCGCATTTGCAAGTGATTTGTGGATGATTCCCGTAGCGGCTAACACCGCTCCCGAGCTCAAGGCATACCACGAATGTGAAAACATCTGGTATCAGTCCGCGGCTGACAGCCTCTACTACTATGGCTGTGTATGCGGCGCAAATACAGTAATTTCCGCTGTCGAAGCACCCTATGTATACTTGGCACAGGACGGCGGCAATGACGAAAATGACGGCTTTAGCGCGCAGAGCGCTGTTGCAACCGTTCCCGAGGCTTATGAGAGAATCGGATATATCGGCGGTAAGATTATTCTTGCTTCCAACTACAGCATGGGAACAAGCAACTTGAATCTCCCCGCATGTGAAAACAAGATTACATTCACAAGCGAGAGCGGCGAGCTTGGCTTCGTTTCGGCTGATTCACACGGTAGAACAATCAATCTTGCAGGTCCTACCGCGTTTGAAAACCTTGTATTTAATTGCTCACGCGAAACCGAGAGAACTGCCGGCGTATATTACAACACTATCGTAATTGCGGCAAACTGGCATGACCTTACCGTTGGCCCTGACATTGATACTTACGGTAACGCATTTATCATTGCCGGTTCAAACGGCGTTAAGGCGGGCACAGTTGACCGCGGCGGTGCGACAACAAACATCACTCTTTACAGAACACTTGCACACAGCATCACCGATGATGACGGCAAGGTGCTCACAAATGCAGTAGCGTTCTATAACATGGTAATCCTCGGTGACCGAGTTCAGAGCACAGCGGGTTACACCGTAAAGAATGCAAATGTTAACTTTGTAAGTGAAGATGCAACATTTGCAACTGTATTCTTTGGTACAACAAGTACCGCTGCGGCTGATGCACAGATGGAAAATTGCACCGTTACAGCAACATTCAACGGTGTTGGCGACGCTTACATCAATAGCATGTATGTCGGTGACAGCAATGTTACAAGCGGCACAGCATTCCTTGATAAACTCGAGCTCAGCCTTAACGGCACAGCCTATGTAAAGAGCAATCTTGAACTCCGCAATACAAAGGATATTGATTTGCTCATTTCCGGCGGCACAGACCGTAAGGATGTAAATGTTAACACTTACAGATACAATAAGGCACAGCTTAAAGTTACTAACTACGGTGAGTTCACCGCGGCAAGCACAGTTGATGTAACCTACGGTGCACACTCGTTTGCTACAGGCGTTGCGGCTCCCGAGTATTCTGACATTTACACCGTAAACGAAACTGTAATAAGTGAGTGCGAAAGCACATTCGGCAACTGGGTTGTTACTGTAGAACCCACACCCACAACCGACGGTGTTGAAACAAGAACCTGTACTTTCTGCGGTCGCACCGAAGAAAGAGTGGCTAAGTTTAACGCGGTAGTTATTATCGAGGCTGTTGCGGGCGACATTACCGCCGGCAAGCTTGCAGTTGATGTTAAACTCAGCGCAACCGGTATGGCGGCTACAATGTTCTCTGTAACTGCTCCCGCAGGATTTACTCTTGAGAGCATTACCGATGTTGATGACAACTTCTACATTGATTACACCGAAGGTGATACATTGCCTTGCAAGATTATGGTATTCAACATCGACGGCGGCGATGTTGATGTGGCAGATGCACTTGTACTCACTCTCAACTTTGCGGTTGATGAAACCGTATTCACCACCGAGGGCAAGGTTGACCTTGTTGCAATCGAATCTGCTAACTGGGCAGAGCAGCCTCTTGGTACTTATGCAGGCGAGGCGGTAGTTGTTCACAAGCACGCTCCCGTTTCCGAGCTTGTACTCGTTGCAGATACTGCCGAGAAGGCGGCTCACTATGAGGCTGCATGTATTTGCGGTCAGGTATATGAAGAAGAAGCAGAGGCACACGCTTACATTGCATCCTACTCCTCCGCTGTAGTTCTTGAGAGCGACCTCGGACTCCAGATTCTTGTAAGAACTTCGGACAAGATTGCAGATGCATCCAAACTCTGGCTCATCGTTGAATCCACCGATGCAAACGGCGTTGTTACAAAGAATGTTGTACATCCTTACCACGCATATCCCACCGATGCGACACAGACAATGTTTGCTTACCGTTTCAATGCGGCAAGAGTTGCGGCAAAGAACCTTACCGACAACATTGCTGTAACATTCTGTGTAAATAAGGACAATGTCAAGTATCAGGCGCAGACCGTATCCACCAACATTATCGGCTACTACAAGGCGGCTGACAATGCAGGCGCATCCGAAACTGTTATGAAAGTGCTTGACGCAATGATGAACTATGCGGCGGCGGCTCAGGAATACTTTGAGTATAGCCTTGATAAACTCGCAACCGCTGTTTCCGGCGCAGAAAAGATTGATTATTCTAACGATACTTCAATCACCGTCGATGCACAGACCGTTCGCGGTACCGAAGAACTCACAACCGAGGCTTATACCTACACCGGCGTTGGCGCTTACCTCAGAGATAAGGTAGTTACAACCATTTCGTACGAAGGCGTAGCAGATGATACCCTCGTATTCAAGGGTTACTACACCAATATCAAGGGTGAAGTTAAGACTGTTGAGGAAAAGGTATACATTTATGACGGCGCGGTTCGCGTAGACCTTGACGATATTGCAATCAAGGATCTCCGTCAGGGCGTAACCGGTGCACTTTATAATGCAGACGGCGTTCAGGTATCCAAGTCCATCACCACAAACTTTGAGGTTTATGCAACTCAGGCTATTAGCAAGTTTGATGACAGTAAACTCCATGCGGTTTGCCGTGCGGCATTTGCATACAGTGACGCGGCTCGCGATTACTTCCTTGCTCAGTAGTTTTGAAAAATCAAAAAACTATTGACAATTGATTTTAATAGTGTTATAGTATATCTGTATTGTTATGAAACAATGACGAAGAACGGAGGTAAAAGCAATGAAATATACTGCGCCCAAAGCAGAACTTGTTTCGCTTGAGCTTAATTCCGTTATACTCTTGAGCATCTTCGGATGTTTCATATACAACCCGGATACCAATCCTGATGAGGGTGGTAGCGAAGACAGGTTGCCTGACTTTGATCTTTACAACTAAAAATGAAAAGCAAGGGTTTTCCCTTGCTTTTCTGATTTTACATTGATTTTTAAAGAGGATTGCCATGGTTTACAGAATTGCGGATTTTAAT
>JAZQWE010000311.1:0-3490 GCA_045632225.1 Eubacteriales bacterium
CGACTATCGCTTCATTATAAACATCCTCATCAATAAAGCCCTGATCCTTCATCTCATAAAGAACATCGTTACGGCGTTTGCGGTTGTTATCGGGATTCTGAACCGGGTCAAATTTAGTGGGATACTTTGTTATGGATGCCAAAGCCGCGCACTCAACCAATGAAAGATCTTTAAGTTCCTTGCCAAAATATGTTTCTGCCGCAGCGCGAACACCTATGCAATTTTGCGAAAGAGGAACAATATTAAGGTAAAGTTCAAGAATCTGATCCTTTTCCATTGTTTTTTCAAGATTCAATGCACGAAGAATTTCTTCAACCTTACGCTGAATGGTGGCTTCATTATCACCCGTAACATTCTTTATAAGCTGTTGTGTGATAGTGGAACCACCGTAGGAAGATTCATCAAATCCGATAAAAAAGTTAAGTACAGCGCCTGCAGTTCTCTTCCAGTCAACGCCATCATGGGTTCTGAAACGCTTATCCTCGATAGCGATAAATGCGTTTTCAAGATTATCGGGAATTTCATCAATAGATGCCCAAAGGCTGTTTTCTGTGCCGTAAATTTTCTTCAGCACCACGAGTTCTGCATTGCTGTCGCGGTTCTGACGGGCTTCTGTGTCCTTATAATCGTAGTAATAAATCGTTGTTGTTTGCTCGCTTGTCGAGGTGTAGAAAAGCATTTGGTCAACAGTTGGATCAATATTCTCGCTGACATAGATAGCAAAAGCGCACCCGACAATTATACCGGAAATAAGGCACACCAAAAGCACGGTGAGAAGCGAACACACGATGTAGCCTAAAATTTTTCCAACTACACCAAAGCCCCCAAGTATTGACGGCTTTTGTCGCTTAAAACTATCAATTTTCAGTTGTTTAAAAGCTTTTTCTTTATTTTTCACGCTAAAAACCTCTTAAATTTTGCTCTGTGTAAAGTATAGTTCACCACACATTGCAAATAATATTCACAATTAAAATTAAGGAACCTGCTTATATGAAAATAAAACTCCCTAATAAAAAATATATCATTTACGGCACTTGTTGTGCCGCAATTCTCGCGTTTTTGGCAATCGGAATCGCAAACATTGCGCTGACAAAAAGAGTGACAGACCGTCTTGAATGCGCTCTCGTCTACAATGAAGTGCTCGAGAGCGTTTCAAGCGTTCAAGCCCCACCGTCAACAGCGCTGTACACACTTTATGAATGCGGTGGCAAAATCGGTATATACGATGCCAAAAGCGATATTTTAATAGATATTATAGATGTACTTGCCATATCTTTACCAAGTGCAGACCAAAAATCTCTCAAAAAAGGAATACCGATTTATTCTTTGGGAGAACTTGCTAAAATAATTGATGACTTTTCATCGTAATTATTTTAGCGCAATATTGTCTTTACCAAGCATTGAATAAAGTGAATTCAAAAGCGCGTCGGAAAGTTTAGCTTTATACCCGACCGCCTTTACATACTTTGCACTTTGCATATCATAAAGCACAACATCAGCACCGTCAGCATTTCTTCCAATGCACAAAAGTGCATTTTCACACTCCTTTGAGGTTACCGAAGATACTCGCAAATACAAAGTTTTAGGCTTTTCTTTTTCAAAATTGTCATTTGAAATAAGGGGCATACAGTTATTTAGTAAAATTTTTGGCGGTTCATCATCTTTAAGTGAAATGGTTCCATATAATGCAACCGCACTTTCAACAAAAAGCATACCTGCAAAACGCTCAAATTGCTTTGCAAACACTACCGCTTCCATCTCACCCGTCTTATCCTCAAGCATGATAAAAGCCATATTATCACCGTTTCTGGTGTTTTTAACTGTACGCTTTGTAATAATGCCGCAGAGTTTTACACTTTGCTTGTCACGATATTTTCCCTCTTCTTCACCGTCTTCAAATGCACAAAGAATTTCGGAAATATTATCAGCTTTTACATACTCGATATGCTTTGAAAAATCATTCAAAATATGGCCTGAAAAATACATTCCGGAACATTCTTTTTCAAGCATTAATTTTTCACGCAAAGTAAACTCGGGAATATTCGGATAATCAAACTTAACGGGAGCGAAATCTGCACTTGAATCAACCATTGAGAAAAAGTCAATTTGACCGTCAACCTCAAAACGGCGCTTGCTTTGCGCATTCTCGATGATTTTTTCGTAAGTTGCAAGAAGTTGACTGCGAAATACGCCGAGATTATCAAATGCGCCGCTTTTTATAAGCGATTCGACCTGGCGCTTGTTAAGATCGTAACCCTCCATACGCACAATAAAGTCCTCAAAACTCTTAAACTTTCCGTTTATCGCACGGTCGGATATAATTTGCTCAACAAACAGTCTGCCAACGCCTTTGAGCGCAAGCAAACCGAAACGGATTGCTCCGTTATTTGCACCGAAAGTAGATATACTTTCATTGATATCGGGCGGGAGCACCGAAATCTTTGCTTTCGCGCACTCACTTATATACTCTGCTGTTTTGCCAAAATCGCCAAGTACGCTTGTTAAAAGAGCCGCCATGTATTCCGCCATAAAATGGGTTTTAAGGTACGCTGTCTGATATGTCACAACAGCATATGAAGCCGCGTGGCTCTTGTTGAATGCATAACTTGCAAAACTCGCCATATCTTCAAAAAGTTCCACCGCATCACTTTCGCTCATGCCGCGCGCGGTAGCACCTGCAACAAATGCGGCACGCTCAGCCTCCATTACAGAGGCTTTTTTCTTTGACATCGCGCGGCGGACAATATCCGCCTTGCCAAGCGTGTACCCTGCAATTTCACAAAAAATCTGCATTACTTGCTCTTGGTACACAATGCAACCGTATGTCTTTGAAAGAATTTTTTCAAGTACCTTATGCTTGAATTCGGTCTTTTGACGCCCATGGCGACGCTCAATATACATAGGAATTGAGTCCATCGGTCCGGGGCGGTAAAGCGCAATTGCCGCAATAACATCGTCAATTTTTTCAGGCCGCAATTCACACAAAACCTGCTTCATTCCTTTGGACTCAAGCTGAAACACCCCGCCGGTCTGCCCCGCAGAAATAAGCGAATATGTTGCTTTATCGTCAAAAGAAATTTTATATATATCAAATGAAGGATCGTTGCGTTTAATCAGTTTCTCCGCCTCGGAGATAATTGTAAGGTATCTGAGTCCCAAAAAGTCAAACTTTACAAGACCAAGCTCCGCAACGGTATCCATATCAAACTGCGTTACGGTTGTATCGCCGTTTGTAGCAAGCGGGACATAGGATGCAACTTCGTTATCGGTAATTACAACACCTGCCGCATGTGTTGAAGCATGGCGCGGCATTCCCTCAAGCGCCCTCGCCGTATCAAGAAGTCGCGCGATATTTGCATCGCTTTCATAAAGTTCTTTTAAATCCTTGCGGCGCATTGCACTTGCAAGAGTGACACCCATTTCACGCGGAACAAGATTTGCTACCTTATCAACCTCGGTATAACTCATGCCAAGCGCTCTTCCAACATCG
>JAZQWE010000312.1:0-2591 GCA_045632225.1 Eubacteriales bacterium
CTTGAAAATCGCAGATTTTCAAGTGCATAAAAAAAGGAACTGCATTACAGTTCCTTTTTTAAATCAAATTATTAGCCGAGCTTTGCAGCGTTAACCTTGATGCCGGGGCCCATGGTTGTAGCAACTACGCAGGACTTGATGTACTGACCCTTTGCAGCAGCGGGCTTAGCCTTGATGATAGCGCCCATGAGAGCATCAAAGTTCTCACCGAGCTTTTCTGCACCGAAGGATGCCTTGCCGATGGGGCAGTGGATGATGTTGGTCTTGTCAAGACGGTACTCAACCTTACCAGCCTTAGCTTCGTTAACAGCCTTAGCAACATCCATGGTAACAGTACCAGCCTTGGGGTTAGGCATAAGGCCCTTAGGACCAAGCACCTTACCAAGACGGCCGATAACGCCCATCATGTCGGGAGTAGCGATAACAACGTCGAAGTCAAACCAGTTTTCGGTTGTGATCTTCTGAACCATATCTTCAGCACCAACATAGTCAGCGCCTGCAGCGGTAGCAGCGTCAGCCTTATCGCCCTTTGCAAATACAAGGGTTCTAACGGTCTTACCGGTACCGTTGGGGAGAACGATTGCGCCACGAACCTGCTGGTCTGCGTGACGGGAGTCTACGCCAAGGCGAACGTGAAGTTCAACAGTTTCGTCAAACTTTGCCTTTGCGGTCTGGCATACAAGGCCAATTGCCTCTTCTGCATCATAAAGCTTTGCTTTTTCGATGAGCTTTGCGCTCTCGATATACTTCTTTCCTGTCATGTTCGTTACCCTCCTTAGTCTACAACTGTAACGCCCATGCTGCGTGCAGTACCTGCGATCATGCTCATAGCACTCTCTACAGAGCTTGCATTAAGGTCGGGCATCTTGGTTTCAGCGATCTTACGGATCTGCTCTTTGGTAATCGAAGCAACCTTGGTCTTGTTAGGAGCGCCGGAAGCAGTTTCGATACCGCAAGCCTTCTTAATAAGAACTGCTGCGGGGGGAGTCTTAGTGATGAACGAGAAAGAACGGTCAGCGTAAACTGTAATAACTACAGGGATGATAAGACCGATATCGTTCTTAGTTCTTTCGTTAAATTCCTTAGTGAAGTTAGGAATCGGAACGCCGTACTGACCGAGTGCAGGACCGATAGGGGGCTGAGGAGTAGCCTTACCTGCGGGAATCTGCAATTTAATGTAACCGGTAATTTTCTTTGCCATTTTAAATGCACCTCCAAATGTGGTTATCTCGAGGAAACTCAAAAAAATTTTTTCCTCTCCCACTTTTCTCCGCAACACGCGGAGTGCCCTTTAAAAAAGGACCAAATGTTAATCTGCGAGTTTAATATCGCCCATCTCGACTTTAACGGGCATGTCGCGCTTACCTGTGTTAACAAGCACGGTAACTGATGCGCCATCCTCGGAAATGTCGTAGATCTTTCCGCTATAGCCTTCAAATGTGCCGCGAACAATTTTAATTTCTTCGCCAACCTTAAATGAAGCCTTTGATGTTTCACCCTGCATAATTGCAAGTTCATCTTCCGTAAGCGGTACGGGTTTGCTTCCGGGGCCTACAAAACCTGTAACGCCACGGATATTGCGGACTACATGCCAGCTCTCGTCATTCATTATCATCTTAATGAAAACATAGCCGGGAAGCAGCTTTGCCTCGGTTTCCTTCTCTTCGCCTGCTGCGTTAGTTTCGGTAACGGTTTCAACAGGGATTCTGATTTCAAAAATCAAATGTCCGAGATTTCTGTTTTCGATAATCTTTTCGAGATTGGTTTTTACCTTGTTCTCATAGCCTGAATAGGTATGTGCTACATACCAACGCGGGCCGAGACGCGCGAGTTCGTTAATATCGCTCATTTCTGACCTCCGTAAAGGAATCAGTTAAAGAGATCTCTGAGTCCGAAAACTCCTGCGCTTGAACCCCAGTCCAAAACTGCGATTACGATTGCAAGTGCAACAACTACAGCAATTACCAAAATGGTGCTTGCCTTGGTGCTCTTGAAGGGGTTCCATGTGATCTTTTTAAGCTCGCTCTTGTAGTCGCGGAAGAATTTTGCGATGCGGTTAGGTTTCTTTTCCTTAAGTTCTGCCATCTTTCTTTCCTCCGTAATTACTTGGTTTCTCTGTGCAGAGTGTGCTTGTTGCAGAAACGGCAGTACTTGTTCATTTCAAGTCTGTCGGGATCGTTTTTCTTGTTCTTCTTGGTCTCGTAGTTTCTCTGCTTGCACTCGCTGCATGCCAGTGTGATTTTAACTCTCATTTATCGGCACCTCCTGTAAGTTTAAGTTTGATTTTGGTGAAAAACTTGCCAAAATCGCTGTACCTCCCTCAATGCGCCGCGGGATGTGTGCGGAAGGAAAAAGGCACACAAAAAAGACCCCTTGCGCAGAGGTAGAATAATTCTATCACGCTTTTGCAAATTTGTCAAGGATTTTTTGAAAGTTTTTTGAAGCGCGATATAAAGTAATGAAAACACGGGAAAATTACAACCTAAAAAGTGCACGGCGGGACCAAGCCCCCGCCCTGCTAATTTATATTATTATCTTATTATTTTCTCAAAAACTCTTCCATTTCTTCTATTATTATGTTATTATATAAT
>JAZQWE010000313.1:0-3330 GCA_045632225.1 Eubacteriales bacterium
CAGACAATGGTTGCAAAGATCGACGATGATACCTACCAGGTACAGGTTGTTTCTTGGTACGACAACGAAAACTCCTACACCAGCCAGATGGTTCGTACTATCAAGTACTTCGCTGAAAGAGTTTAATTTAAAACTTAAAAAAGCACCCGCAAGGGTTCTTTTTTGTCTTGATAAGGTAAATTAAAGTTTTCCTCACATGAAAATGCAAGCATTTTCATGTGTTAACAAAACCGTTCGCTCGCGCCACGCTCGACCGCGTACGGTTTTTAAGGAGTTTTTGGGTCGGCGCATGTCCGCCCCAAAAACATAATTTTAATCGTATAAACTATAATTTATCTCGTAAAAATACAGTATTTTTTACAAAAAATACTGTATTTTTGTTATGTTTATGGTATAATATTTCCATACCCCTAATTTGAAAGGAATTTACTCCTATGAAAATGTCAGAAATCGTTAAACTTCTTGATGCAAAAGTGCTTTGCGGCGAGGAGTTGCTCGAAAACGAGGTTCACTCTGCTTGCGGTAGTGATATGATGAGCGATGTGCTTGCTTTTGTAAAGGATCAGGCGGTGCTCCTCACGGGCCTTGTTAATTTACAGGTTGTTCGCACGGCGGCAATGATGGATATGCGCTGTGTTGTATTTGTTCGCGGCAAAAAACCGACGGATGATATTGTAGAATTTGCGCGGGATAACGACATTGTTGTGCTTGCAAGTGAGGAGAGAATGTATTCCGCTTGCGGCAAACTTTATGCAAACGGACTTGTCGGTGGCGCACTTAACTCTTGACGGAGGTGCAAAATGAGTACACCTTTAAAACTTCACTATGATGTAAACGGCGAGGATTTTACCTCCGCGGGTAATGCCTCTGTTCAGGCTAAAAAGGCGCTTCGCCAACTCGGATATGACCCCGAGATAATTCGCCGCGTTGCGATTGCGATGTATGAGGGCGAGATAAACATGGTTATTCACGCCGACGGTGGCAATGCGGATATAATTGTCTATCCCGAATATATCGAGATAGTTTTGGCGGATAAGGGTCCCGGCATTCCCGATGTTGAAAAAGCAATGCAGGCCGGCTTTTCGACTGCGCCCGACAACATCCGCTCGCTTGGATTTGGCGCGGGCATGGGCTTGCCCAATATGAAAAAACATACCGATGATATGAAGATTGACACGGTAATAGGAGAGGGAACTACCATCACCATGCGTGTTAATACATAGGAGAGCGTAATGGCAGAGAAAATTAACCACTCGGTTTTGCTTGATGTGGATAAATGCAAGGGATGCACTTATTGCTTAAAGCGATGTCCTACCGAGGCGATACGAATACGAAACGGCCACGCTGTTATTCGAGCTGAGCGGTGCATAGATTGCGGAGAATGTATAAGAGTTTGCCCGCATCAAGCAAAGACGGCGGACTTTGACCGCCTTGAAGATTTCAAAGATTACAAATGGAAAATCGCGCTTCCTGCGCCCGCGCTCTACGGTCAGTTTGACCGCCTTGATGACCTTGACTATGTTGTTTCGGGCTTGCTTGAATGTGGCTTTGACGATGTGTTTGAGGTTGCCCGCGCGGCAGAAATCGTTTCCGAATATACAAGAGAATATTTAAAGCGGGAGGATATTCCCAAACCCGTGATAAGTTCGGCATGCCCCTCGGTGGTGCGCCTTATCAGCGTGCGCTTCCCGTATTTGCTTGACAATGTGCTTCCCATTTTGCCACCCGTGGAGATTGCCGCGCGCATGGCAAAGGAAGAGGCGATGAAAAAGCACCCTGAACTCAAAGAAGAGGATATTTGCGCGCTCTTTATCTCGCCTTGCCCTGCAAAGGTTAGTTATGTTCGCAACCCGCTTGGTACAGAAAAGAGCAAGGTCGACGGCGTGCTTGCCATCCGCGATATTTACTTTAAACTTGTCGGTGCTATGAATAAGATTCAGTTCCCCGAATGTGACTCTAAAACCGGTAGAATCGGTGTGAGTTGGGCGGGCACGGGCGGCGAAAGTTCTGCGCTTTTGAATGACAAGTACCTTGCCGCAGACGGCATCGAAAATGTTATCAAGGTGCTTGATGAAATTGAAAAAGAGAACTTTGCAGGACTTGAATTCATCGAGCTTAATTCGTGCAACGGCGGTTGCGTTGGCGGTGCGCTGAATGTTGAAAACCCGTACATCGCGCGCGCAAGGCTTCATATCATGCGCCGTTATCTTCCCGTTACAAAAACACATATCGAAAATAATGATACCCCTTCAATGCTTTGGGATGCGGAGGTTGAATACAATCCTGTTTTGAAACTTGACAGCGACCGCGCAGAGGCGATGCGCAAGATGCAGAAAATCCAAACGATTACAAAGTGCTTCCCGCAGATTGACTGTGGCTCGTGCGGCGCGCCCACTTGCGCGGCACTTGCCGAGGACATTGTACGCGGAGAGGCGCATGAGGACGATTGCATTATTGAGATGCGCCGCCAGATTCACTCAATTTACAATCATCTCGGAAAGATGGTTCATGATACTTATAATCCCTCGGAGGAGAATAAATGACAGTAAAAGAATTTGCAGAAAAACTCGGCCTTAAAGTGCTTGCCATGCCGGACGGTGATAGGAAAGTGACTTGCGGCTATGCGGGTGACCTCCTCAGTTGGGTAATGGGAAAGGCACCAAGTGACAGCGCGTGGTTTACAATCATGTCAAATGTCAATATCGTTGCGGTTGCAATGCTTCGCGATGTTTCGGCGATAGTTGTTTGCGAGGGCGCCGAAATCGGCGATGATGTAATTGCTCGCGCCGCCGAGCAGGATATAAACTTGCTCATCTCGGATAGAGGCATTTACGAAAACTGCACAGAACTTGCAAAGTTAATTTAAAGAAAGGGGTGGGAACTGTATATGCAAAAATTTTACTATGACCTACATATGCATTCCTGCCTTTCGCCCTGTGCTGATGATGATATGACCCCCGTCACAATGGCGGGAATTGCCGCGCTGAACGGCCTTAACATTGCCGCACTAACCGATCACAATTCATGCGGAAACTTGCCAGCATTCTTTGCCGCATGCCGCGCATACGGCGTTGTGCCGATTGCGGGCATGGAACTTGAAAGTGCAGAAAGTGTACACATTGTCTGCCTTTTCGAGGAGTATGACAGCGCAATGGCGTTTTGGCAAACTGTAAAAGATAACTACATGATGCCTTTTAAAAACGATGTCGCGATGTTTGGCGGCCAGTATTATATGAACGAGGATGACGAGGTTACCGGCACAGAAGAAATTTTGCTTATCACCTCAACCATGCTCTCTCTTGATGAGGGCGTAGCGCTTGCAAGAGAATA
>JAZQWE010000314.1:0-6936 GCA_045632225.1 Eubacteriales bacterium
AACACGGAAAAAAAGTTTCACAAGAAACCCGCTTCCAGAAAGGGAAGTTCGGTTCTATTTTTATGCAGATGATTTTGACAAAAAGATATTTATGTGGTAAAATGAACATATATCTTTTTCGAGGTTTGAAAATGAAGAAAAAAATTCTTTTTATTGTTTTGCTTGTGCTGATTTTTACCGTCAGTATGTCTGCAATCGAGCCGGATGACTATGGATACTATGATATAACCGATGACGGTAAAATCGAAATTATTGATGTGCTTGGTGCTTTGAAACAGGTTGTAAATAACGAAGAGGGTAGCGGCGGTATTTTGCGAGTTATCCGTGCAATCAAACTTATGACAAGCGCCAAGGTTGTTACTGCTCTTATTACAGATATGGATGCAGAAAACGCTACCTTGCTTTGCGAAGGGGGTTACATCACCGTGCCCATGCAAAAAATCGGCTTTGATAAAAACTATAACCGCGAGTTTTATCTCACGGGCACAGTTACAATGACCGTTAGTGACGGCTTTGTCACAAGCGGCAACACAAAACTTCTTCACGCGGCCGCGGCGGCTTGCCGATATAATATAAACGAAGTACATATCGCCGCAGATAGCATAACCGCGATTGTCAACGGTACAGAGCAAACACTTTCGGCAAATACAATTATCAAAGATGGCGAAATCATGGTAACAGCCGACTTTTTGGCAGAAATCCTTGAAGCAACTGTTGCATGGGATGCAAGCGAGTCCTCTGTAACTTTTGAATATTGTGATTCTACGCTTAAAATGATTGTTCAAGATAAAACGGCGGTTTTAAACGGAAATAGTGTTGAGATGAAAGTTGCGGCAATGATAGAAGATTCCCGCGTATATCTTCCCGCCGCCTTTGTAGCAGAGGCGCTTGGCGCCAAGACCACATATTATCCCGAAAATGAAACTTTGGTTATTGTAAAATGCTTCTTGCCCACATTCAGTATTACTTCTGCAAGCGCAAAGATGGGCGAAGAGGTCGCGCTCACTCTCGCGGTTTCACACAATCCCGGCGTAGCCGGCTTGCAGATATATATCGAATATGATAGCGGCGCATTTACATATACATCGGCAAAAACAGTTTCAAACGGAATGTATGCCGCCGCCACCGTAACTGTCGGTGCAAATCCGGTTAAATATGTTGCGGCAAACCTAAGTTTAAAAGAGGTAAAGGGTGACCTTACTTTGGCAACTGTTAATTTTGCAGTTTCAGAGAGTGCTGCGGCGGGGGATTATGATATAATCCTTGTTGGCCCACAATTTTACGGATCGTATAATACCGAAATTTATAACATGCAGGCGATAGTAAACTCCGCTACTATAACCGTAACGGAATAAAAAAGGAAGGCAAAGCCTTCCTTTTTTTATGCTTTCATAAGTTCAACTAAAACATTCACCATTGTTTCCATTGATTGCACAGAAATCAGTTCATGCACGCTATGGAAGTTAAGTCCGCCCGTTGGGAGATTGGGGCAGGGGAGTCCCATAAACGAAAGGCGCGCGCCGTCCGTACCGCCGCGAATAGGTACACATTTGGGCGAAAGACCGAACTTTTTCATAGCATTTTCTGCGGCTTCGATAATGTGCATGTGGGGCAAAATCTGCTCCTTCATGTTGTAGTAACTGTCCTTCAGTTCAAGCACGAAAGTGCCCTCACCGTATACAGAGTTCATGTATGCGACAAGGTTTTTGATAAAGTCCTTGCGATTTTCAAACTTTTCTCGGTCATGGTCGCGAATTATCATGGCAAGCGATGCATTTGTTTCATCACCGTAGATGTTTGCAACATGATAAAAGCCTTCATATCCGCATGTGTGTGCGGGTGTTTCGGCGGCGGGCATTCTTGCAACAAATTCGCAAAGCAAAAGTACCGCATTTTTCATTTTGTCTTTAGCCTCGCCGGGGTGAATGTTGATGCCGTTAACAGTAACTTTTGCAGATGCCGCATTAAAGTTTTCGTATTCGATTTCGGGAATTTCGCCGCCGTCTACGGTGTATGCCCATTTTGCTCCGAATTTTTCAACATTAAAGTGGTCTGCACCCGATCCGATTTCTTCGTCTGGCGTGATGGCAACAGCAATTCTGCCGTGCTTGATTTCAGGGTGAGCAATGAGATATTCCACAGCGGTGAAAATCTCTGCAACGCCCGCTTTATCATCGGCGCCGAGAAGAGTTGTACCGTCGGTCACAATAAGGTCCTGCCCCACATATTTCGCCACAGCGGGGAACTTTTTAAGCTCAACGGTAGCGTGTCCAAGTTCAATGTCACCGCCTTCATAGCGGATAATTCTTGCTTTTACATCTTTGCCGGGGGCATCGGGAGAAGTGTCAATGTGCGCGATAAATCCGACGGTATCGAGGCCCTCACAGCCGCTTGTTGCGCTAAGCCAACCGTAAACATAGCCAAACTCATCCATGTGCGCGTTTTCAAGTCCCATTTTGTCAAGTTCGCTTGCGAGAAATGCGCCAAGCAACTTTTGCTTTTCGGAACTCGGTGTTGTTGTGCTGTTTTCGTCGGACTGTGTGTCAAACGAAACATATTTTAAAAATCTGTCTTGAACAAGCATGATATACCTCTTAAATGTGATAAATTCCTTCAAAACAATTATAATGCTTTTTGAAGATAAAGTAAATACCAAACTTGTAAATCTCGATTGAATAATGGATATACTAACAATGAGAAAACAATATCGGGGTACGGTAATGAGAAAAAACTATGGCAGATTTTTAATTGGCGGTGCACTTGCCGCCACGGGTGCGTTGGCAATTACTGCATACACTCATACATCAAAATATTTAATGAAACTTGCGCTTGACCGCGAGGGACCAAGAAATATGGAAAAAGAAAAGGAAAAAATGCTTTCCGACGGAGATTTTTCAAAGGCTTTTAAAATTCTTGAAGCGGCGGGGCAAAAACTTGCACGCTGTGATACCGAGGAGGTCGAAATTACCGCGCATGACGGTATTACTTTGGCGGGGCATTGGTACTCTCCAAAGTCGCCAAAGCGCGTGATTGTCGCAATGCATGGGTGGCGCTCATCTTGGTCGCAGGATTTTGGACTTATTGCGCCGTTCTGGCACGAAAATGATTGCGCGGTGTTGTATGCCGAGCAAAGGGGGCAGGGCAATAGCGGCGGTAAGTACATGGGATTTGGTCTACTTGAGCGACACGATTGCCTTGATTGGATAGATTTTGTAAATGAGCGCACATTTGGAACATTGACGATTTATCTTGGCGGAATCTCGATGGGGGCAACAACCGTTTTAATGGCGGGCGGCTTTGAATTGCCCGAAAATGTGCTAGGAATAGTTGCAGATTGTGCATTTACCTCGCCCCATGCTATTTGGAAACATGTTGTAGAAAGCAATTTTCATCTTCCTTTTGGTGTTTACCGTCTTGCGGCGGATGACCTTTGCAAACGAAAAATAAATGTCGCGGCAAATTCATATTCCACTATGGAGGCACTTTCAAATTGCAAGGTGCCGGTTTTGTTTATACACGGTACAGATGACACATTTGTTCCTATTGAAATGACATACGAAAATTATAAGGTGTGTCAAGCGCCGAAAAAACTCTTGGCTGTTCCCGGCGCAGAACACGGCATGAGTTACCTTGTAGATGAAAAATCATACCAAAAAGCCGTAACTGAATTTTGGCGCGATTGCGAAAACTGAGAAAGAACGCTTTCGTTGCTATTGGACTAAAAACAAAAAATGAGTGCTTATGCACTCATTTATTTATTTTGCTGTGGTCTTTTTGCAAGTACGCTTGCAAGTTTTCTTTACAGGTGCTTCCTCGGTCTTTTCCTCAGTTGCCTTTTTAGTTGTGCGCTTTACTGTGGGCTTTTTGAGAGTAAGCATAGCGTTGAAATGCTCAACGTTGCCGATTACTTCAATAGTGCCGCCCATGAGTGCTCCAACTACATCGAGCTTGCCGCTGATAGCATCGATAAGGTCTTTTGCCTTAACATTTACTACTGCGGTGTTGTCAACATAATCGTACGGCTCGATAGCCGCAACTCCGTCGATGTAGGCAACAAAGAATGCGCCGCCGCAATCTTCATCTGTGAGGTTAACCTGAACTGCAAAGTTTTCTGTGAGCTTAGAAGTGTCCACTTTACCGAACTTCTTCTTAATCTGCTCAAACTTTTCAATAAAAGTCATCTTTATTTCTCCTCATTTTTTACTTCGTGCATTAGTATACATTTTTTATTTTGAATTGTCAACACAAAAATATTGCCATTTTATTTGTGTTTATATGGGGTCAGTCAAAGTTTTTTGCCGCTTTTTTAAGCATTTCGCGAATTGGGAGATTATAGGGGCAACGCTCCTCACAAACGCCGCATCCAATGCAATCCGAGGCTCTTTTGCCCATTGCATTGTATCGCTCTTTTGCCCAATCGCCAAGGCCATAACGCTCAAGATATCCGTCGAAAAGAAATACTGCGGAAATATTGATACCGACCGTGCAAGGTGCGCAGTAGTTACAGCGGCGACAAAAGTTTGTGCCGAGGGTGTTTCTTATTTTTTCGATTTTTTCGTTTTCTTCTTTGGTAAGGGGAGAGAGAGTTTCTACCGCCGCAATGTTTTGCTCAATCTCTTTTGCATCAGCCATACCGGGGATTACCACAGTTACATCGGGATTGTTCAAAATAAAGCGCATTGCAAGCGTAGCATCGTCAAGTGCGCCGCCGGCAAGCGGTTTCATAGCGATAAAACCGATATTTTTCTCGGTGCACTTTTTCATAAGTTCTTCGCCTTGAGTTTCTACAATGTTGTATGGGAACATAATAGTTTCCACAAAGTCAAGCGTGAGAGCCTTTTCAAAAACCTCGGTGGAGTGCGCTGTGATGCCAATGTGGCCGATTTTGCCATTCGCTTTTGCGGCAAGCAGAGCCTCAAGCGCGCCGCCCTCGCTTATAACATCCTCAAGTTGTGCCATGTTGGGATTATGTATCTGGTAGAGGTCGATATAGTCGGTGTGAAGGTTTTTAAGGCTTGTTTCGATGTCTTTCTCCATGCCCGCTCTGTCGCGCGACATGCTCTTTGTGGCAATTATAAAATGCTCGCGTATGCCTTCGAGCGCCGTACCTATGTAACTTTCGCTCACTGTATATCCGCGCGCGGTGTCAATAAAGTTTATGCCCGCATCCTTCATTTGTAAAAAGAGTGCGCGTGTGCCGTTTTCGTCAATCTTTTGTATCGGAATGCCGCCAAAGCCAAGGCGTGAAATTTTAAGTTCGGTTTTGCCGAGTGTTATATATTGCATATCTTGCTCCAATGCATGTTAATTGACTATATTATAGCAAAAAAGGCTTGCCGAAGCAAGCCTTTTTATATTTTACTGATTACTCAGCGATGGAAGCGTACATGAAGAACTTGTATCCAAGAGGCGAAGCAAAGAAGCCGTCGATCTTTTCGCTGCACATATAAATGTCAGTATAGTAGTATACGGGGCAGATTGCGCCGGTGGACATAAGAATATCTTCAGCCTGGTGCATGAGGTCGAAACGCTCTTCAGCATTGTTAGAAGCCTTAACCTGAGCGATGATAGCGTCATAGGACTCTGCCCAAGTCTTGCCTTCGTAACCTGCGTAATCCTTGTGAGCGTCCTTACCGAACTGGCTGTCGTTGTTGCCGGATTCAGTAATCCACATGTCAAGGAAGGAAATCGGGTCGTTGTAGTCACCGAGCCAGCCGTTACGAGCGACGGAGTAATCGCCGTTCTTTCTGGTGTTAAGGAAGGTTGCCCATTCCTGAGTTTCTACCTTAACGGTGATACCGTACTGACCCCAAGTTTCCTGGAGGTAAGCAGCGATAGCTTCGTGGCCGGTACCTTCGTTAGTGATGTAAGTAAGGGTGGGGAAGCCGGAAGCAACGCCATCAACCATGGTGAACTTGCCGGAGGTAGCTGCTACGCTCTCGAGGAGTGCAACTGCTTCTGCGCAGTTAGCTGCATAGTCTTCCTTAGCTACGCTGTAGTAGCCCTTACCGTCGCGGTTAACACCGTTGTTGTCGATGAACTGAGTGCCATCGGGCTCAGTGAGACCCATTGCAACAAAGCCTGCAGCGGGAACCTGACCAGCCTTACCGATGTCGGAGCAAACATAGTTACGCTCGATCATGAGGCCGAGAGCCTTACGGATCTGAACTCTTTCTTCTTCGGTGAACTGAGCAAGAGCCTTGTCGTTCATGTTGAAGGATACATAGTATGTACCAAGCTGACCGTCAACGAAGTATTCGGTGGGGTAGTTAGCCTGGAGAGTTTCGATTTCGTCCTGAGGAACGGAGTCGATGAAGAGGTATGCGCCGTTCTGGTAGTTAGCGAGAAGGGAAGTATCATCGTCATTGAAAGCGAAGATAAGCTTGTCGGAAACTACATTTTCAGCATCCCAATAGAATTCGTTCTTTTCGAGAACGAGCTGAGCCTGAGTGAACTCGGTTACCTTGTAGGCGCCGTTACCGATGTAGGTTTCAGCCTTGGTAGCCCAAGCGTCGCCGTTAGCCTCAACTACATCCTGCTTAACGGGCATGTAGGTGGGGAATGCGCAGAGTTCCATGAAGTAAGGAACATTTGCGGTGAGAACTACGGTGAGCTGCTTGCCATCCTCAGATGCAGTAACATTGAGGGTGTCAGTGCCGTAGCCGTCGATTACGTCGAACATGTAGCTGTAGTCAGCTGCAGTTACGGGGTCAGCTGCTCTGTTCCAAGAGTAAACAAAGTCAGCAGCGGTGAGAGCAGAGCCGTCGCTCCACTTGAGGTCGTCGCGGAGAGTGAAGGTGTAAGCGAACTTACCGTCTTCAGTTGCAACAACTTCAGGAATTTCAGCTGCACACATAGGAGTAAGCTTGCCTTCCTTGTCGTAACCTACAAGACCTACGAAGTTGTGGATGATGTAGGTAGCGCCGTCAACAGCGG
>JAZQWE010000315.1:0-11328 GCA_045632225.1 Eubacteriales bacterium
GGTCTTATTATTAGAGATAAACTCTATAATTTATCTTCTGCAAACACTGCATATTTTGATAATTTTAAAATAACAAAAATAATTAAAGTAGCTTCTCAGGGAGATGCAGATGGTGATGGCATTGTAAATATCAAAGATGTACTTGTATCCCTAAATGCCATTCTAAACGGCACTACACTTGATGGCGCGGATATGAACGGCGACGGTAAAGTAAATTTGCTTGACGTTATCCGTATTCTCAAAGCAATAACTGCATAATTAAAGGCTCACGAATTTAATGTTCGTGAGCCTTTGTATGTTACTTGACAAATCCGTATCATCGAGATATAGTAATACTATGATATATTGGGAAGTTTTACAATGATATTCAAAATTAAAATCGCTGACAATTTTATAGAAATAGACAGTCTGTATAACGATATATACAATTATTGTATCGACTATATATCAGAAGAACAAACAACTGATTTTACAGTAAAAACTTTCCCCGAGGATATTGCTTTTGAAAAAGAAAAAGCATTGATTATCAATGAGGAAGCAAAAGACTATTCCGACGGTTTTTTTGAAACAAATGCCGTATTTCGCAAAATCGCTACTTGGTTTATCAACCATGATGTGTGCTTAATGCATGGCTCTGCGATTGCATTAAACGGCGATGCTTATTTATTTATTGCACCTAGCGGAACCGGAAAAACAACACATACAAAACTTTGGATGAAAAAGTTTAAAGACTGTTATGTTGTAAACGGTGACAAACCATTTTTAAAAGTAAAAGAAAAGATTTTGGTTTACGGAACTCCGTGGTGCGGAAAAGAAAGAATGCAGACAAATACCGCTGTACCGCTAAAAGCTATTGTACTGTTAGAGCGTGCTGATGAAAACAAAATTACAAAGATAAGTTTTAAAGAAGCATTTTCTGCATTAATAGCGCAATCTTATTGCGGTGAAGATAAAGCGCATTTAATTGCTACGGTCGCCTTACTGCAAAAAATCGGGCAAAAGGTTGCATTTTACCGATTGGAATGCAACATGAACGAAGATGCAGCGATTGTTGCATATAATGGCATGAATAATTTGCCGATTTAGCAAGAACTGTTTTTGTTTTTTGCTTAGAAATAAATTTCAATTCGGTTCTCACGAATCGGGTATCCAAGGAAGGAGGGAGATCAATGAAATTTGAAGCTCCTAAGGCAGATATTGTACATTTTTGTGTAGAAGATGTTATCGCTACAAGCAGTACTTCCAGTTGTAACGACTTGTTGTCAGGCGGAGGCGGGCATTTTGGCCCGACCGGTTCCTGCGGCAAAGGCGATGGCATTTGCGGTATCAACAGAATGGGTCTATAATCTCTAAAAAGCGGTGCAGCACTTCGGTGCTGCACTTCTACTACCAAAATAAAATTAAAGGTAATTTATGAAAATAATAAAAGAAGCAAATGATAAAATTTTAAAATTTTGGGGCTCACCCAAAATGCAAGTTAATGATATTTATCGTTTGATGAAATATGTTTTGGTATGTGATTGCGAAGAAGGAATGCTTTTACAAAACTGTGTTACTGGTGAATTAGCATTACTGGACGAGGACGAAGCAAATGTAGTCAATCATTTACCTTTAAATTACAGCGCAAATATGGATGAACTCATAAAAAAACATTTTTTAGTTCCGAATTATTATGACGACAAAAAATCCGTATTGCAGTTGCGCAATATAGCAAGGCTTATGTCCTCTAAAAAAAGCATCACAGCCTATACAATTTTGCCGACCACAGCGTGCAATGCCCGCTGTTTTTACTGTTATGAAAGCGGTGTTGAACATGTTACCATGACTGAAGAAACAGCAGCTCAGCTTGTAAAATATATAAAAGAAAAAAGCGGAGGTAATAAAGTTTCGCTGAATTGGTTCGGTGGAGAGCCGTTATTATGCATAAACCAAATTGACAAAATTGTAAACGGACTCAAGGAAAACAATGTTGAATTTACATCAGCAATAACCACAAACGGATATTTGTTTTCAGAAAAAATCATACGCCATGCTAAAGAAGAATGGAAACTCTTTGATGTTCAAATTACAATAGACGGAACAGAAGAGGTCTATAATACAACCAAAGCGTATGTAAACGCAACCGGAAGCCCGTTTTTAAAAGTTTTAGAAAATATCGGTCATTTGTTAAACAACGGTATTCTTGTTAAATTACGCGTGAATCTTTCAATGCATAACTACAACGATGCCAAAACTCTCATAGATCAAATTGCTGACCATTTTAGCGAAAGAAAATTACTTGTCCCTTACATAGCATTGATTTATGAAGATGTAGGTTTTAAGCCGATTCGATATGACAAAACAAGCGTTGTAGAACTTGAACTTAAAAAACAAGAACTTGAAAATCTTATCATGCACTACGGTTTTCCAAATTATCAAGAAAAGTTGCCATATCTCGACACAATTCATTGCATGGCAGACAATGACCAAGCCGTGCTTATAAACCCAAGGGGTGAAATCGGTTTGTGTGAGCATCATATTTTTGATAATTTGGTCGGAGATATTTTCAGCGACGGATTAAACTCGGAAACAATAGTTTCTTGGAAAGAAATGTTTGAGATTGATGAATGTGACAGTTGCGCACTATATCCATCCTGTCTTACTCTAAAAAAATGCCCTATACGAAAAACTTGTACTGCGGTTAAACAAGAAAGTATGATTAACTATGTAAAAAAACACATGCGCGAATTTTACAATTCTCAAAACATAAAATCTTAACTTTGGGAGCAATTTTATGAAATTAAAACATGAGTTTATAATCACCGAAATTGACACTCAGTTTGCCGCAATCCCGGTTGAGGATGCGGTAGAATGTTTCAACGGAATTATACATTTGAACCAAACCGCAAAGGATATTATCGAATTACTTGCAGAGGAAATCTCTTTTGAAGGAATATTGGATGCTTTATCTAAAAAGTACACCGAAAATTCACGGGAAGAAATCCAAATGCATGTAACACAATTTGTAGAAAAATTAAAAGAAGAAAATCTTTTAATTTAACAGAAATACAATTGTTTTATAGTTTTATTTGCAAAAAAGCAGTGGAGCTTGCTCCACTGCTTTTTTGTTATTTACCCTGCCATATTGAAACTGCTTTTGCATATTCGCTGTTAATGCGCTGAAGTTGCGCCTCGGCGGTGGGCAAAAGCGAATCGTAAACCGAATTGAAATTGGTTGTTCCACGGCTTACCATATAGTTAAAGTTCTTGTTATACGGTCCGATCTGATAGAGGAAACCGATGTCGTAAACAAGATTATCAAAGATAATGTCAAGCATGTCGGAGGACTCTGCATCGCGAGAAACTCTGCCCTTGAGGTTTACATCATAGTAAACGGGAAGAACATCCTTCTTGCCATAGTATGCAAGCGCCTCGGTAACAACACCTGTGCGTTCAATATTCTCCTGAACAATCGGGATACATACAAACTGTGAATTAAAAGGAGTTACGGTTGAGTAATATTCATCCTGACTTGATGTAAGTTTGGGATAAGGAAGCAAACCGAAGTCGCTTTCCATATTACGGAAGCGCGGTACATTGCCCATGTGGGTTGTCCAGAAAAGACCGTGTCCGCCCGACCAGAGTTTTTCCTCAAACGCTACATTATTCTGAATTGACTGGTACTGAAGTGCATACTGCTTATCAAGCGCAATCGCAAGGAAGCGGTCAACCGCATCAAGCGTGGTTTCGTTGTAAAGAGTGAGTACAATCTGTCCGTCTTTGTCAATCTCGCAACAGCGCTGACCCGCCGCATTAACCATGCCGAGCAATGAGTCAACCCAAACGAGCAAGCCAAAACGGTCATTTTCGTCCATTATGCTGTCCTGATTAAGGTCTTCGGTAACAGTTTTGCAAAGGTTACCAAAGTTTTCAAGAGTCCACTCGTTTGCATAAACCATGTCATAGGGGTTTGGCAAACCGTAGTCTTCCATAATCTTTTTATTGAACATGATTACATACGCCGCATCGTTGTCAGCAAAGGTGTAATCACCCGCGGTAAAGAACATAAGGCCGTTTATGCCGAGTGCCTTGTTGGCCTCCTGGTCCCACCAACTCTTTGAAAGGTCGATGCCGGGCATTGAATTCATGTCATAAAGACAGCCGCAATATGCAAGCACGGATACATCATAGCCCGCAATCAAGCCTGCAGAGTATGTAGCTGTACCGGAGAATGTGTTGGTGTAAATTGCAGTAAATCCGGGGCCATTGCCGCTGGAATACGCAACCTTTGTATCCTCTTCAATCACAACATTGTAATTTTGCTCAACAAGTTTCTTTCTCTTATACTGAGCCTCGTCAAGCGGCATTGCAGAATCCTCTTCTGCAGTAAAATCTTCATAGGCAAGATTGCCCGCAGAAAAAACGCGGTACTCTGACTTGCCAAAATCTGCAGAAAGCGGAATTTCGAGTGTATTTTCATCTGCACTTGTAACAACATTTTCAGAAATGTTGGCAGTTACTTCTGCCTGCCCCTTGTCGCAGGAGCAGAGCAGAAGAACTAAACAGAGAGAGAATAGCAAAAATCTAAGAGATTTTTTCATATCGTTAATCTTTCTTTTTACTTAATGAGAGTTGCGGTGTTGGTAGCCGCATCCCACTTGATGTTGTCATTGGAAACGCCGAGCGCGTTTGCAATTGCTCTTACGGGAAGATATGTACGGTTGTTTTCGATAATCGCGGGAGAGTCAAGTGCAACACTCTGACCGTTAACGGTCATCGCGGGAGCATCGATGGTTACAACGATTGTAACGGTGCTGTTTGTAAGAGTTGCAGTTCTTGTAGCCGCATCCCACTTGATACCTTCATTGGAAACGCCAAAAGCATTTGCAAGGAAACGAACGGGGAGCATTGTGCGGTTGTTGCGGTTAATGGGAGCCGCGTCAAGAGTCTGCGCAACATTGTTAATGTAAGCCTGCTTTGAACCGATTGTAAGTTTTACAACAGTATTTTCAGGTTCGAATGTCTTAACAGTACCGCTGTTTTCAATGGTGAATGCCTTTTGTGCCGCTTCGCTGAGGATTGCTGTTGCGCCCTCGTCAACGATGAGCTTGTAGTGGTAATCCTTTGTGTTCATGAGTACGCAAAGGTCGGTAACGGTGAGGGTTGCACCGCTCTTTACATGGATGGTGCTCTGCTCATATTCCTGGAAAATGATTATATCGTCAAAGATAAGGTCACTTGCAACAGTTAAAGTTACACCGGGGGTAAGTTTAACCGCTCCGCCGCCGGGGTTGGAGGAGGGATAGGGGAACTTAAAGTCGGTGTCACCGTCATTACCGGTGATGGTGATTGTGCCGTTTGCTTTGAGGGTGTACTTGCCCATCTGCCACTTTTCGGTAACGATGATTGTACCGCCATCTTTTACAAGGGAGTATGCGCCATCGGAATCAGCGGTGCCAATGGTCTTCTTTTCTGCATTTGCGCTAAGGCCGCTGTTTGCATTGTTACCCTCGGTAGTGGAGATATACGCGTATGCGCCCTTAACGCCCGAAGGAGCTACGGGAGTGGGAGCGGGAGTTTCGGGAACATCGGGAGTGTTAACAACGCCCTCAAGAACAGTTGCGCCCTTGCCAACTTCAATCTTGCCTGCGCCGCTTACCTTGGAGAAAGTACCGCCGTTGATGATTGCTGTGCCGCCCTTTTCAACTTCGATATTCATGTAGTAAGTCTGCTTGGTCATGGTAACAACCTTGTCGGTAACAGTAAGGGTTGCACCGTCTTTAACAATCCATGTGTTCTGACCTGCCTCCTGGAAGAGGATTACATCGTCGATAATTACATCGCTGTAAACTTCAATTTTAGAGTTGGAAGCCATCTTAAGGCTACCTGCCGCGGGATTTGTCTTGGGCTCGGTGTTCTTATAGTCAACCTTGCCGTCGTTTGCGGTGATGGTAACTGTGCCGTCAACATTGAGTTTGTAAACAGAATCTTTGTCGCCGAGCATAAGTCTTTCAAAAACAACCATAGTGCCGCCGTTTTTGATAACGCCCATTGCACCGGATGAACCCTTGGTGCCAAGAGTCTTTTTAGCGGTTGCCGCTGTAAGACCGTCATTTGAGTTATTACCGCTGACAGTGGAAACATAAACCATCTTGTCCGCCGCATAAGCATAAATCATGCACGCGCCTACCATGCAAGCAAGTGCTAGCAATAAGCATAAAAGTTTTTTCATAGTGAACCTCCGAAAAATATTTTTACATATTAGATTATATGCCTGTCCCATATACTCAGTCAATGTATTTTTTGGGATATGTTATTGTACTTTTCGTAAAATAATAGACCGTAAAAGTCAAAAAGGTCATGCAAAGCAAGTTTGCATGACCTTTTTCGTGTTATTTATTTACAATCATCTTAAAGATTTCAAGTGCATCCTTGATGTCAACTTCGCCATTCTTATCACAGTCGGAGTTAAGAGTGTAAACAGTTACATTTTCATCAACCAAAGACTTGAGCACGCGGATTGCATCGACAAGGTTTACAACGCCGTCATCATTAGCGTCACCAATGAGGGTGACTATATCAATAACGCTTACGCTGTCAAAACCGTCGGTAACAGCAACATCGGTATAGATTCTGCCAAGTACAAGGGTGGATGTGCCGCTTACTCTGGTAGAGTCATCATTTTGATAAAGCGCGATTCTGCCGCCGAACTCGCCGCCGATTACCTTGAGGGTAACATTACCGCTGATAACGGGGGTGGTATCGGTATTGTTTGTACCTGCACGGCCAATAACGCATACATCGCCTGCAAAACTACCGCCGCTGATTTCCATATAAACATCGCCAAGCACGGAGTTCTGTGCAACAACGGTGTTAACATCAATTGTACCTACATGGCTGAAAGTACCGCCGCTGATGAAAATGGAAAGTTTTGCGCCTGCATCAATTGTACCGAACTGATTTTTGGGGTCGGTGCGCTGATTGCCGCCGCGTACAAATTTCCAATCGCCGCTTGCAATGCTGATTGTGCAATCTTCATGGCAAGAAATTGTTTCAGCTGTAATTGTGCCGCTTGCAATACGGTAACCTGCGGTAATAGAAAGTTTGTGATCGCCACCGCATACAACGCCTTCGCCAACTGTGAAGTTATTGAATCCACAGTTAAAGCCCTGCCCGTCGCTCATGCCGGCAATATTAAGGTTTTCAATATTTACATCGCTGAGAAGTGTGATAAAGCCGTCAATATTAAGCTTTGCACCTTTTTCGCGGTAGTCAACGCCGCCGTAAACAGAGGTGATAACGATTTCGCCGTCACATGCAACAAAATGTGTTCTCTTTACATCTACAGCATCGCATACAACAACAGTACCACCGGTCTTTGCAAGTTTTGCAACGGCAACGCCGAGGGTATCTACCGCCTCTGCAGGGGTTGCGCCGCTTGCGTTATAAGCGCCCTTTGAAGAAAGGTATACAACATTACCCTCTGCCGCTTCAAGCACGGGGAGTTCCTTTGCATAACCGAAAACTTCGTTGTAGAAGTTGGTTGCAAGTGCGGGATAAGAGTCGTCGGTGGGATGTACGCTGTCGCCGTAAGGAAGCATTGCGTAGTAGTATTGCCAAAGGGCCGCGGAGGTGTCAACCAAAGGAAGGTCAAGCTCCTCTGCGATGGCGCGGATAACCAAAGGAAGTGTGTAATATGTACCCTGATGAGTAATGTCTGCGTTAACCGCGGGAATCATTGTGGAAAGATAAATTTCGGGGTTTGTTTCAAGAGTCTGAATATCTGCAATGAGTTTCTTGTAATCTTCTGCAAATACAGCCTCTGCAGGCACTGCAGTCATGCTTCGCGCATCGTTTGTACCGAGCATAACGATTACAACATCGGCCTGCGATGCCATGAGTGTTTGATACTGAGTGGTTGCAGGATACCAAAGGTCGGGGCGGTCTTCTGCCTTTGCATTGTACTCGGATTCAAGGTTCATAACATAAGCGCCGGACTTGCCGCAATTTACAACCTTAAATCCACCGCCGAGAAGTTTTTGAAGCTGTGCGGGATAGCTGTATTTTGATGTGGAGGAAGAACCTGCGCCCTCGGTGATACTGTCACCAACACACGCAACGATAATGGTTTCACCTGCCGCAATACGCTTTACAAAACCGAGTGCTCTTTCGGAAAGTTTGCCGTTTGCAACAAGTTTTTCTGCAACAGTTGTTTCACCAACTTTTACATCAAGCGCATTAACGAAAATCACAAACGCTTCGCCGCGATTGAAGTTTTCAAGAGAAGTTCCGTCGATAAGTCCAAGTGCATTTGCCGCCGCAAATACATCGGTAACATCGTTTTGGCCGAGTGCTGTAAGAAGAGCTGCCAAAAATTCATCAGCGGTTACGGTTTCGTTTGCAAAGATAGCCGCATAATCTGTAAGTTTTTCAATAAGTACTGCCGCCTCCGCAGAAGGAAGATCGCCCTTTATGTGGCTGTATCCGTCGATAATACCTGCGGCTTGGAGTACATTTGCCGCTGACACATATTCTTCATATACAGCATCTTCAATCACGGTCGCACCGTTATTCACGATGGTGCCCTCACCGCTGATGCTCTGGAATGTGCCGCCATTTACAATAACGGTAGCACCTTCTTCAACCACAAGTTTGATATAGCAAGGCTCATCGGAGTGGGGGCTGGGCAAGGTGTCAACCTTTTCGCCGATTGTAAGGGTTGCATTGTTTGTAACCTTGACGGTGTTGCTTGAAGAATATTCCTGGAAAAGGATGATGTCATCAATAACAACATCACTTGCAACGGTGAGAGTAACACCAACACCCATCTTCATTGCGCATGCGGGGTTTGTGACGGGTTCAAAATTCTTGTAGTTGTTTTCACCGTCATTCGATGTAATCAAAACAGCGCCGTTTGCCTGAATGGTATAGTTGCCGCCAACATAAAACTTGCCGTTTGCAACAATTGTGCCGCCGTCAGGGAGAAATCCCATTGCGGTAGAAATCATTTTTACCGCTGTAGCCGGTGTTTTGCCGTCATTTTCATTTTTGCCGTTGTTGTAGTCTACATATACCTTAACATCCAAGGTTTCGGTAGCCTCTTCGGCAAAGGAAAACAATGCAAAAACGCTTGCAAACGCCAAAAGCATTGCTAAAACAGAAATAAATCTTTTCATATTTTCCTCCGAAAATAAAATATTTTACAATTTAATCATATTACAGCGCAGTTTTTTATACAATGTATTTTTCAAAAAATATTCTTGTATTTTTGTTAGCGATGGCTGTCACGGTACTGTTTTGGCGTTTGCCCCGTGCATTTTACAAAAACTTTATGAAAATACGCATTATCGTAAAAACCAAGGCTTTCCGCAATTGCCTCAATCGGAATATCCGCCGTGCTTCTGAGCAAAAGTTTTGCCTTATTTATCCTTACATGCATTTTGTACTGCACGGGGTTCATACCCGTGTGCGCCTTGAAAGCTTTTCTGAATGCGGATTCGTTAAGCAAGCACATCTGCGCAAGTTGAGGTACGGAAACATCGTCAAGTACATGGCTGTCCATGTAATATATAGCGGGCAAAACCGAGTCTTTTTCGTTTGTGTGAAGGCGTGAAGCAAGCAAATGGGCGGTCAGTTTATCAAGCAGTTCGTAAAACTCTTTTGTAACGGGAACGGTGGGGTGCGCAAGGTTTTTACTGAGATGCGCTATCGTAACCATGCTGTCTGTAATCTTTGCGGGAACATTTTTGGCAAAGCAAACAATCTCCTCTGCAAGGCAATAATCATTGCCGCTTGTGTCGCAAATATCAAAATTGATGAGTATGCTTGCGGTTTCACCGTGTGTATTTTTAAACTCAACGGTGTACTCGCTGTTTTTGGGAATATACAATAAATCTCCCTTGTGAAAATAAAGCGGGGACGAGTTATCGCTTGTATAAATTACAACCTCTTCGCAAAAAACATACAATAGACCGTGCTGATTTCGCGGCTCACCTATACAACTCCACTTTTTAGTTTCAGACCATAGTTGTGCAAGCCCATATATACGGGAAAAGCTGATATTTCGCTCAATATTTTCCAAAATTATTTTTTTCACAGCGTCCTCCCAAGCATTTTTAATACGCTTTTATTATAACTCAACTTACGGAAAAATACAATACAGTTTTTTAAACATTCATTCAAAAATTACAATAGAATATTTGGAAAAGTACATTGTGATTTTTATTTTTTTGCTGTAAAATATAGTTAAGCAATTTATTCTGGAGGAATATATCCATGAAAAAGGAATTTTTCGGCGTAACTCCCTTTGGCAGAGAGATTTATGCACACACAATTTCAAACGGCGAACTCAGCATTACCGTACTTGACTATGGCGCAACTTTACAAAAACTCGTACACAAGGGTACTGACATTGTTTGCGGCTATGACACCCTTGACGGCTATATTAAAAGTGACGGATATGTCGGCGCAACTGTAGGCAGATACGCAAACCGTATCGGCGGCGGCAAACTCACCATTGACGATGTTGATTTCCCCATTTTCAACAATAACGGCGCGGCACATCTCCACGGCGGCAAAATGGGCTTTGACAAGCATACTTGGAATGTTGAAGAAGGCGTCTGCCCCGACGGTTCTTTGGCACTTTCATGCGGATTTGTTTCCGCCGACGGCGAAGAAGGCTATCCCGGCAGACTCATTACCACAGTTACTTATATATTGAAGGGCTCCGACCTTGTAATCGAGTACAGAGCAACCACTACCAAACCCACATACTGTAACCTCACCAACCACTCGTATTTCAACCTCCACGGTTTCGAAAACGGCTCTGTCCTTGACCACAAGGTAACAATTCATGCTGATTCTTATACCGAGGCCGATGCAGAGACCCTTTTGCCCACCGGTAAAAGACCGAGCGTTGAGGGTACCGCGTTTGACTTCCGTACTGAAAAGGAAATCGGCAAAGACTTTGAAAACACAGGTCTTGGCTATGCGGGATATGACCACAACTTTGTGCTTGACCACAAAAAGACCGAGGCATACAGAAACCTCACTCTCAATGTAGCGGCAAAATGCAGAGTTGACGAAAGAGAAATGACCGTGCTCACCAGCATGCCCTGCATGCAGATGTACACCGCCAACTTCCTTGGCGACGGCGCAGACTTTAAGGGCGGCGTAAAGCAGAAAAAGCACAGCGCTGTTTGCTTTGAAACACAGTACGAGCCTGACAGCCCCTCTCACGGAGGTGCTCGCCTTAACCCCGGTCAGGAATATTTCCATGTTACAATCTACCGTTTGAAGTAAAAATATCCAACCGTGGCGCCTTAAAAGCACCACGGTTTTTCTTTTGTG
>JAZQWE010000316.1:0-14677 GCA_045632225.1 Eubacteriales bacterium
CTCCAAGGGGGTACATAGACTTGCAAGTGCCACAATGCTTATGCACGAGCTTGGTTATACCGCTACTCAAGCCGCTACAGCCGTTGGTTATAGCGATGTAATGGCCTTTTCAAAAATGTTTAAAAAACACTACGGCAAATCACCGCGCAATTTTTTGAAATCCAAAACCAAACAAAAAGGCAGAAGCACTTTTGATTTAAAGTAAGTAAATTAAAGTTTAGTGAAAGTAAAATCGGAACCACAAATCCGTAGGGGATGGCCCCTGGACATCCCGTTTTAACCACGGTACATGCGGGGCGTCGAAGGCGCCGCCCCCTACAGTGTTTCATTGAAATTTCTCCGCATAAACTATAATTTATATCACACAATGTAAAATAAAAACCACCCTTGCAGGGTGGTTTTTGTGGTGAAACGGTTTATTATCAGGTTTATCCCTTATACTTTTGCAAGTTCGCTTGCATATTTTTCAACGAGCCTGCGCTCGGAGAAGGGCATTTTGCCGCCGCGGATAAGCTGATACTGTTCGTGTCCCTTGCCCGCCAAAAGCACAATATCGTTGTCACGCGCATTTGCTACAACATACTTTATCGCGTCCTCGCGGTCTGCAAAAATCTCGCAGGGAACATCCCGTACAAAGGCGGCGCGCATTTCCTCGCAAATTTCTATGGGACTTTCAAAATCGGGGTTGTCCGCGGTTAAAACTACCGCATCTGCAAGGCGGCTTGCCACCTCGCCAAGCTCGGCGCGGCGTCCCTTGGTTCTGCCGCCAACGCTTCCCACAACACACCAAAGGCGGCTTGGAGAATAACTTTTTAGCGTTTGGAGAGCGTTTGTAAGGCTGAAGCCGTTGTGCGCGTAGTCAATGACAAACACGCTGTCAAGTTTTGTCTGTACTATTTCAAAGCGGCCCGAAATATATGCACCGCCAAGCGCTGTGGCAGAGTCTGAAAGCGAAATTTCAAATCTGTGCGCAATTGCCATTGCAAGGAGAGCATTAGCCACGCTGAACTCTCCCGGCATCGGAAGTTTTACCTCTCTTTTTTCGGTAAACTTATGCGCGGTGAATGCCACGCCAAGCACGCCGTTTTCCATAAACGGGCGGATGTCACTTGCGTGAAAATCGCCCTTTTCAATTCCGAATGAGCAAAGGAGTGAGCGGCATGAGTCAAACATGTAGTCTGTTTCCTTGTCCTCGGCATTGTAAACCGAATAAGTTGACGGATATTCAGCAAAAAGTCGCTTTTTCGAGTCGCGGTAATGCTCAAATGTGGGGTGCTCAACGCCGCCGATATGGTCGGGGGCAAGGTTTGTAAACGCGGTTGCGAAAAACTCAAGTCCGTAAACGCGGTCAAGATAGAGTGCCTGCGACGAAACTTCGATAACCACCGCCTCAACGCCCGCATCAACCATTTCTTTGAAATAGTAGTGTAAATCAAGGCTTTCGGGCGTGGTATTTTTTGTTTCGTAGTGGTTGCCCGCAAAATCAATGCCGTTTGAGCCGATATAACCCGCCGAAACGCCGTTTTTATTGAGAATTGCGGCAAGCATAAGTGCACTTGTGGTCTTGCCCTTGGTGCCGGTTATGCCAACAATCTTTAACTTTTTAGCGGGAAAATCATAATATGCCGCCGCAAGTCGCGCAAGGGTAACGCGGGTGTTTTTTTGCATAATTACAATGGCATCGGCGGGGAGGTCAACTTCTTTTTCAACTGCAAAAATGCGGCATCCGAGATCGTATGCGCGTTTTGCATAGGCGTGACCGTCGCTTGCAAAGCCGGTTATGCAAACAAAGAGCGTGTCCTCAGTTGCCTCGCGCGAGTCGCATATTACGCGCGACACATTTGCATCTTTGCCGCTGTATTCGATTTCTGCTTTTTCAAGCAAAGCGGATAAAAGCATAAAAAACCTCTCTTAATCTTGTTTTGGGCAATATGTTTTATACTTTTGATAAAATCTTCTGCCATGCTCTAAAAGGTAAACAATTCTCATGGGGTTGGCAAGTACATCAAACTTGTACCACATTGAGGAGGACTCTTTTTTAGCCTTAACAAGTTTTTTCGCCTCTTTTACCACAGCGCGGCTTGCATGGCGGTAGATAACCCCGCGCGGCACATAGTGCCAAAAGTGGGGTTCTTTTGCCTCGGCATACGGAATGTCGCGGCAGAGCACATAGTCCTCGACTATGTATTTTGCGATATTAAAACCGCTGCTTGTTACATAATAATTACTTCTGCCTTGACGGAGATTTATCTCAAAAGCGTTCAGCGAGCCGTCGCGGTCATCGTATTTAATATCAAAGTTTGCAAATCCGCGGTAGCCGATGTCCTCAAGCATTGCGCGAAAAGGTGCGGTAAGGGAGGGGTTGTATTCGGTGATGATTGCCGCGTGGTTGCCAAGTCCCTTGGGAGTGTGCTCCTCAAGGAGAACATGGCCAAGGCACATCATTTTCACCTTACTGTCTTTGCCCACATACGCGGTGAGCACGCGCATATTTGCATCGTTGCCCATGATACGGTCCTGCAAAATAATGCGCTCGGTGTAGCCGGAATTGTAAATTTCCTCGGCAACCTTTGCACATTCTTCGGCACTTTCAACGGTATAAACCTTTTTCATGCCGTCAAAGGGGTGGTGCCAGTAGTCAATACTTGATGACGGCTTCAAAATAATCGGGTACTCAAAGCCAAGTTTTTCGGCGGTGAGTTCTTCTTTGGCGCAAGGTGCCGAAAGCACCTTGGTTTTCGGGTACTTTATGCCGTATTTGTCGCACATCTCATAAAACGCCGCTTTATCAACAAGTTTGTCCATGAGTTCTTCGTCGATATAGGGGACAATATATCTGTCCTCAAGTTCTTTGCGGTGGCGAATGAGCATTGCGGCATATTCGTCGGTGCAACCGATGGCAATAAGGGTTGCGCCCGCGTGTTCTTTTGCAAAATCGTCCATTGCAAGCATGAAAACCTCGTCGGTGTTGATGTTTTCAACCGCGTGGAATTTTACAATGCTTGTGTTTTGGGTAATGCCTATTGCATAGCGGCCCATTGCATGGGAAACAATGCCGTATTCCTCGTGGAATGCGCGCGCTACATTATAGCAGTTCTGGTCCGCGCCGATAAGCACGGGAATTATATTCATATCAAGTTTTTCCATTTTGTCCTCAATTATAAATCGGAATTATAAAATCGATAAAGAAGCGCTTGTACCATACAAGGAAGGTGAAAATTGTCCAAATCTTGCGGGCGTTGTTTTCCTTGCCGCTTGCGTGGTTTTCAAGAAGTTTGATAATTGCATCAACATCAAAAAATTCGGATGCAAACTCGCTTTCAAAATAGCGGCGGACAATCTGCACATATTTTTCTTCACGAAGCCAAAGGCGAATCGGCACGGGGAAACCCTTTTTGGGGCGGTTTGCCCACTCGTCGGGCAGGGTGCGGTTTGCCGCATGGCGAAGCACATATTTTGTGTTCTCTTTTGTAATTTTGTACTTTGACGGAATATCCTCCGCCATTTTCATTACTTTTTTATCAAGGAAGGGCACGCGCAGTTCAAGTGAGTGCGCCATGCTCATCTTGTCGGCCTTGAGCAAAATGTCGCCGGGGAGCCAGCACATAATGTCAAGGTATTGCTTTTTGGTCAGCTCGTCGCGCTTTGCAACACGCGCATAGATTTTGCCTGTGATGTCTTTCACGCGCTCGCCGTTTTTATACTCGTCGCTAAGCACCTTTTTCGCATCGGCAACCTTGAAAATTTCAGCCTGACCGATGAAATAGTCCTCGGGACGGCCGCTTGAGCGGATGATAAAGTCGTGGCCTTTAAAGTAGGGCAGGCATTTTGCAACCTTTGCCGCTGCAACGCGGATAAATTGCGGAATTTTTTTGTACTTGCGCATCATGGGAGTTTCGTCATACCACTCATATCCCGCGAAAATCTCGTCTGCCCCCTCACCCGAAAGTACAACGGTTACATCGCGCGAGGCAAGTTCTGCAAGAAAGTAAAGCGGAACGCTTGACGGGTTTGATTGCGGCTCGTCCATGTGGTACTGGATGGTGGGGAATGCGTCAAAACACTCGTCAGCGGTGATAATGCGGCGAATGTTTTCAATGCCGAGGATTTTGGAAAGTTCAGCCGCCTCGTTTGTTTCGTTAAACTTGTCACTTTCACCCTCAAAGCCAACGGAAAAAGTTTTATTGGGCATAAGGCATGCGGTGATGTAACTTGAGTCAACGCCGCCTGAAAGGAATGCGCCAACGGGCACATCGCTGATTCTGTGCGCCTTTACGGATTCGTTTACACACTTGTCAAGGAGGTCGCTGTACTCCTCGAAAGCGCCTTCTTTACCGTCGAAATTGACATCCCAATAACGCTCGGTAGTCATTTCGCCGTTTTTGTATTCAAAATAGTGCGCGGGTTTAAGTTTGTAAACTCCCTCGAAAAATGTTTCTTCGGTCGCGCTGTATTGGAAAGTGAGGTAGGGGAGGAGCGCGTTTTTGTTAACGCGGCGCTCAAAATGAGGGTGTGCAAGCATGCTCTTAATCTCGGAGGCAAAGATAAATTCATTTTCGCCGAGAATGGAGTAATAAAACGGCTTGATGCCGAACATGTCGCGTGCGCCAAAGAGTTTTTTCTCGTTTTTGTCCCAGATAACAAAGGCAAACATGCCGCGCAAACGCTTTACAAGTTCTTTGCCGCCAAACTCTTCATAGCCATGGACAAGCACTTCGCTGTCAGCGTGGGAGAGGAATGTGTGTCCCGCGCTGACAAGTTCTTCGCGAAGTTCCATAAAGTTGTAAATTTCGCCGTTGAAAACAAGTACAACGGACTTGTCTTCGTTGTACATGGGTTGCGAACCGTCTGCAAGGTCGATTATGGAAAGGCGGCGAAAACCGAGCGCCATTTCGTCATCGGTATAACTGCCTGCGCTGTTGGGCCCGCGATGAACCATAAGGTCCATCATGTTGTTAACTATATCTTGCTTGTAAGTAATGTTGCCGCTAAAGCCGACAATTCCGCACATATTAAAGTCCTCACTTGTAAAAAATCATACATAATCATTATATCATATAATATATATTAAAATCAATAACAGCGCGAGTAAAAAAGAAAACAAAAAGTTTTATGTACGGTGCCGAAACGGTGATAACTGCTAAATTCCAACAGAGAAAGGGTGCTTTTTAAACCATATTGTAAAAAAGCGTTGCCATTTGAAAAAATATGTTTTATAATTACAATGTAAAATACTGTTTTTCGGAGGAATTATAATGGTTAGTATCAAAAAAACCGACTACGGTCACGCAGTTGTGGTTGACGGCAAGGAATACGCCAAGATTTTAGGCGTTGACGGCGCTACCGACACATTTGAACCCATTGAAAACGGCGCGTTTAAGTGGATGCGACACACCGATGTGCCCACCGACCGCATGCGCATGGAAATGTTGCTTGTTGGAGAGCCTACATTCACAATGGTTCCCGCGATAAGCTACAACGGTAACGGATGGGGTTCGCTTGCTGAATATATCGGCGACCGCGACACCGACGGTACACCTTGGTCTTGGGCATCCCACAGAGGTACTATCCCCTCATGTACATATAGCGAAAATGATGAGATTTCCGTTGCTCTTATGGCAAAGGAAAATGATAATAATGCATGCTCCCTCTATAAGGTTGACGAGGGTGAACTCCATGTAATAATCTTCCCCGAGGAAGAAAAGCCGAGAACTCTTCAGCGCCATTTCTGGGGCGATGCGTTCCAGGGTACAATGGAGCCAAAGTGCGATTTTGAGGCAATTATTCTTGCAGTACCCAATACAAACGGCACAAAGCACCGTTACAGCTGTCTTCTTGACTTTGCATGGCGCTATTACGGACATGCAATCAAGGCTCCCATGACTGCAAAAGAACTTTACCGCCTTTCCATTGCATACTGCCGCTATCTCTATCAGGAAGAAGAGAACGGATTTAGCGGATTTACCGTTGGTGCACAGTGGTATCCCGGTTCGCACAGCTATAAAAAGACAGAGCACCGCTATGAACTCGGTTGGGTAGGCCAGACCGCTTCTATGGCGAATGCATATATTTATGACTATCTCAATACCGGCGATAAGGAAAAACTCGATATTGCTATCAAGGCGCATGACAACTGGCTCAAGTTCGGTCACCGTGATGCAGGTCATATCAGTGTTAAGATTGACTTTGACCCGTGGAGATATGTTGATTTTGAAAAGGTTACCGATGCGGACATCGACCGTTACAAACTCGGCGAGTGCATGTTTGAAACATACAAGAACTTTAAGGGTAAAAAGTTCCGCCGTGCCGCAGACGGACAGATTTTGTTCCAGAATGACGCTTGCAACCTCGGTACAGGTGCAGACGGATTCTTTGAAGCGTATGATTTGTTAAAGAAAGCCGGCATTGATAAGCCCGAGTATCTTAAGACCGCGCTTAACATCTGTGATTTTGCACTTGCAAGACAGGATGAAGAGGGATGCTTTGCAAAGTCTTGGGACGATGCGGGCGAACTCCGCGCAAAGAAGGGTACAATCGGTTGCTTCCTCATCCTTCCCATTCTTACCGCTTACAAAAAGACCGGCGAGCAGAAGTATCTTGATGCTGCTGTAAAGGCATTTGACTTCTACTATCAGGGTCTTGAGCGTGACGGCTTTACAACAGCGGGCGCGCTTGATACATATTCCATTGACAAAGAGTCATCCTCGCCCCTTCTCCGTGATGCACTTGCGCTTTATGAAATTACCGGCGACAAGAAGTATGTTGCAAGAGCGGAAAAGATTGCATGGTATTTGTGCACATGGATGATGTACTACACCGTTACATATCCCGAAGACTGTCTTATCTCCAAGATGGGTTATGATACATTCGGTTCCACCTCTGTTTCCACACCCCACCAGGCGATGGACCAGTATGCACTCCGCGATGTGCTTTCGTTCCTCAAGCTTTACGAAATCACAGGCTTTAAACAGTGGAGAGAGCGTGCGGTTGCATTCTGGTGCAATGCATGCCAGTGCATTTCCGACGGTACAATGTATGTAAACGGCCGTATCCGTCCCGCAGGTGCGCAGGACGAAGCGGTGTTCCACACCCGTTGGGGCCGTTACGGCGTGCCTCCCTTCAGCCCTTCACAGTGGCTCCCTGCATGGCCGTGCGCATTCCGACTTGAAAATCTCCGTTTCCATGAGGATTGGGCAATCTTTGATGAGGGTCTTACCGAAATTGAAGGACAGATTAAAAGATAATAAATGAACATGTAAGATAAAAACGGTTCGCAAATTGCGAACCGTTTTTGTCTTTTATGTCAGCTAAAATATGCGCAAAGTCAAATAGATAGCGCGTAGCATCTTGAAAAGTGGGAGCATAAGCGATATAATATAGTCAACTATTACCATAAAAGGAAAAGGATATGAAAGTTGTACTTGAAAATTTAACAAAGAAATTTCCGTCAAGAAACAAAAAGGGCGGCGCAGATGTTGTCGCTGTAAATAATTTCAACTTTGAATTTCCCGACGGCAAGCTCATCGGTTTGCTTGGCCCCTCGGGTTGTGGCAAGAGTACCGCACTTAACCTTATATCGGGACTTTTAAAGCCTACAAGCGGCAAGATTTATTTCGGTGACGAGGATGTCACACTCCTTGAGCCCGAAAAGAGGGGTATTGGACTTGTTTTCCAAAACTACGCGCTTTATCCCCATCTCACCGTGCTTCAAAATATCATTTTTCCTTTGCAGAATTTAAAGGGCAAGGATAAACTCACCAAGGCACAGATGAAAGAAAAGGCGCTTGAGGTGGCAAAACTCGTGCAGATTGATATGCTTATGGACAGAAAACCGAGCGAGCTTTCGGGCGGTCAGCAACAGCGCGTTGCCATTGCCCGCGCGCTTGTAAAAATGCCACGCGTTTTGCTTCTTGACGAGCCGCTTTCAAACCTTGACGCGCGCCTTCGTTTGCAAACGCGCGAGGAGATAAAGCGTATTCAGCTTAAAACGGGCATCACCACCGTTTTTGTAACACATGACCAAGAGGAAGCCATGAGCATTTCGGACATTATTGTGGTTATGCGCGATGGCGTTATTCAGCAAATCGGCAAGCCGCAAGAGGTTTACGATGACCCCAAAAACCTCTTTGTTGCAAAGTTTCTCGGCACTCCCCCAATCAATGTTTTTAACGGCGAGGTTAGGGGTGAGAAACTTTACATCGGTAATGATTTTATAATGGATACCCCCGCCGTTTCCGACAGAGCGGTGTATGTGGGCATTCGCCCCGAGGGATTTGCGGTAAATGACGGCGGTGCGCTTTCGTGCACCCTTGAGCGTGTTGAGGTTATGGGGCGCGACATAAGCGTTGTTGCCAAAAATGAAAATGCCCATGCAACCGTGCGCGCCATAGTCAGCTCCGATGCAAATATAAACCTTGGCGCATCATCACTTCGCTTTGACATAAAACCAAGCAAAATCGACATCTACGACATTGATACCGAGGAGCGTATTGCTATAGGAGGCGCAAATGGACAAGCATAGCTATAAGGCGTGGCTGTACCTTTTGCCCGCGATACTTTTCCTTGGCGTGTTTTTGGTGTATCCTTTGATAGATGTATTTATCTATTCAATTGAACAAGGGTATAACTTTGCCTCGCAAACGCACCTTGGCATTGGCGCATACAACTATTCGTATGTACTTCATGACCCGTATTTTTTGCAGGCATTGCAAAATACATTTATTTTGGTTGTGATAACGGTTCCGCTTTCTACAGCGCTTTCGCTTCTTATTTCGGTGGGCCTTGCTTCTATCAAACCCCTTCGCGAACTTTATCAGACAATCTACTTTTTACCCTATGTAACAAACACGCTTGCCGTTGGTCTTGTGTTTATGATTTTGTTTAAAAAGACACCGTATACCGACGGATTTGTAAACGCTGTGATAACATTTTTCGGCGGCAATGCCATTGACTTTATTGACGGTTCCTACTTTGCCAAAATGCTTGTGCTTTGCCTTTACACCGTTTGGGTGGTAATGCCGTTTAAGATTTTGGTGCTGACAAGCGCGCTTGCCTCGGTAAACAAAGATTATTACAACGCGGCAAAGGTAGACGGCACATCAAAGCTTAGAATTTTTACAAAAATCACTCTCCCGATGATTTCTCCCATGCTTTTCTATCTTATAATTACGGGTTTTATCGGCGCGTTCAAGGCATACAGCGACGCTGTTGCGCTTTTCGGCACCAAACTCAATGTTGCAGGGATGAACACAATTGTCGGCTATGTTTATGACATGCTTTATTCAAACGGCGGCGGCTATCCTTCGTACGCGTCCGCGGCGGCGATTATACTCTTTGCAATCGTGCTTACAATCACATGCATTAACTTGATTGTAAGCAAAAAGCATGTACACTATTGAGGTAACACAGATGAAAAAAATCAAAATTTCAAAGATTATAGTATACGCGCTTCTTTCGCTTTGGGCGCTTGTTGTACTGTTTCCGTTTTATTTCATGGTGCTCACCTCGCTTAAAAGTTTTGCTTCGTACAATGCGGAGCGCATCCCAACGCTCTTTACCACCGACCCCACACTTGAAAACTATGTCGAGGCATTTTCGGCGGTGCCCCTTGGCGACTACTTTTTAAACACCGTGATTTTCACTGTGCTGACAACCGCACTTATGCTTGCGGTGATTGTACCCGCGGCATTTGCCTTTGCACGCCTCAGTTTTTGCGGCAAAGACATTCTCTTTACCGTTTTTCTTTCGCTGATGATGATACCAAGCGAACTTGTGGTTATCACAAACTTTGTTACAATCACAAATTTGGATCTTCGCAATTCGTTTACGGGTTTGATTTTGCCATCGGTAACATCGGTATTTTATATCTATCTTTTGAAAGAAAACTTTTCGCAAATTCCCGACAACCTTTACTATGCGGCAAAGGATGACGGCACTTCCGATTTAAAATATCTCTTCCGCGTGATGATACCCATGTGCCGCCCCACCATTGTAACTGTAACGATTTTAAAGGTTATCGAGTGTTGGAACTCCTATATATGGCCGCGCCTTATCACCGATGACGAGGCGTATTACCTTGTATCAAACGGTATTCAAAAGATACGCGAGAGCGGTTTTGGCCGCGAAAACATCCCCGCGATGATGGCGGCTGTGGTTGTTATTTCTCTGCCGCTTATAATCCTCTTTTTAATCTTCCGCAAAAAGATTATGGCGGGCGTTGTGAGAGGGGGTACAAAGGGATGAAAAGATTTGCTTTGTTACTTTCACTTATCTGCATTTTGCTTTGCTCATGCCACGGCAGGGTCGAGCATGCACTCTTTGAACTACCTGAAAAGTTTGACGAGAGCGTACAGTATGAGATAACCTTTTGGGCAAAAAACGAAAACAACGAAAATCAGCGCGCAATTTATGCAAAAGCCGTTGAGGATTTTGAAAAAATCTACCCAAATATCAAGGTAACGCTTTCTTCATACACCGATTACGGCACAATTAGAAACGATGTTTTGACAAACCTTGCCACAAGCACAACCCCCAATGTGTGCATAACCTATCCCGACCATGTTGCGGAGTATATGCAGGGCGAAAATGTTATCGTGCCGCTTGACGCTTTGATGAGCGACCCAAACTTTGGTCTTGCGGGTAGTGAGGTCAAGTTCAAGTCCCCGAAAAAGGAAGAAATAATCTCCTCATTCCTTGAGGAATGCAAAATCGACTCACATTATTACGCCATGCCATACATGCGCTCAACCGAAGCATGCTATGTAAACAAAACTTTTGTTGAGGCGCTTGGCTACACTCTCCCCGATGTGCTGACATGGGACTTTGTGTGGGAGGTGTCAAATGCCGCGCTTGAAAAGGACGAAAACGGCAAGTTCAAGGTAAACGGCGGTGAGGTGCTAATCCCCTTTGTCTATAAATCAACTGATAACATGATGATTCAGATGCTAAAGCAAAAGGGCGGGGCATATTCCACTGAAAACGGCGAGGTGCTCATCTTTAACGATACCACAAAAGAACTCCTCGGCACGGTTTATACAAATGCAAAGTCGGGCGCCTTTTCCACTTTTGAGCGCTCTGGCTACCCCGCAAACATGCTTAACTCGGGCGAGTGCATTTTCGCAGTTGACTCTACCGCAGGCGCAACATGGATGGGTGCTGATGCGCCCCTGATTGACATTTGCGGCGAAAAGGTAATGGATTTTGAAACCGAGGTAATGACTGTACCTCAGTTTGACACAAACAACATCAAAATGATTTCCCAAGGCCCGTCGGTTTGCATTTTTAATAAGGATGACGCGGGCGAGGTGCTTGCATCATGGCTTTTTGTGCAGTATCTGCTTACAAACGAGGTGCAGATTGCCTACTCATGCACCGAGGGCTATCTCCCCGTTACCTCGGCGGCGCATGAGAGCGCGGAGTATACCGACTATCTTTCAAGAATGGGCGAGGACAATGCCACCTATTACGATGTAAAAATCAAGGCGGCAAAACTCTTGCTTGATAATACCGAAAACACCTTTGTAACGCCCGTGTTCAGCGGCTCTGCCTCGCTTCGCGATGCGGCGGGTGAGATGATTAACGATGTTACAAAAGCGGCGTACAGAAAGAAAGATATCGACGGTGCCTACATCGAAAAACTTTATACCAATGTGGCGTCCCTCTACCGACTTGACTCACTCCACGGTGTGAATGTTGATGGTGAGGGGTCATTGGTAAAAGCAAATTTCGGCAAATTTCCCACAGCGGCGGTGATGCTTATAGCGGCCCTTGCGCTTTCATGGTTCTTTATTGCGTTGTATTTTGCTTTTGAAATGTTGAAAAAACAAAAAAAATAGGTTTTTCTATTGACTTAATTTCTAAAAGTTGTATAATTATTACAATCCAATTTTTTTCACATAAGGAGATTGAAAAATGAAAAAGATTATTGCAGTTTTTGCGGCACTTGTTCTCGTGTTTGCTTTTGCGGCATGCGGTACAACCGTTGTTGAAGACACCACTCCGGTAGACACCACCGCGGCAGAAACCGTTGCTGAAACTACCGCAGAAGTAGTTGAAGACGCCGTAAAGGTTATGTCCTATGCAGAGTATGCAGCAGCAGACCTTGATGCAGAAGTTGTTATCGAGGCTTATGTTCAGGCAACACAGTCTTGGTGGGATAACAAGATTACCGTTTACACTCAGGATGCAGACGGCGCTTACTTCATTTACGAAATGGCTTGCTCCGAAGAGGATGCGGCTAAACTCGTTCCCGGTACCAAGATTCGCGTAAGCGGTTTCAAGGGCGCATGGGCAGGCGAAGTTGAAGTTATGGACGCAACATTTGAGTTTGTTGAAGGCGCTGACACATTCGTTGCAGAGGCAATGGATGCAACCGCACTTCTCGGCACCGACGAACTTATCAACCACCAGAACAAACTCGCTACTTTCAAGGGCATGACTGTTGAAGCAATCGAGTTCAAGGGCGGCCAGAGCGGCGATGACATTTATGTTACCCTTTCTCTTAACGGCGCATCCTACAAGTTCTGCGTAGAGCGTTACCTCACCGGTCCCGAAACCGAGGTTTACGCGGCAGTTTCCGCACTCAATGCCGGCGATGTTGTTGATGTAACCGGTTTCATTTACTGGTACGAGGGTGTTAACACTCACATTACCGCAGTTAGCGCGGCTCAGTAATTTAACATATCTTAAAAAATAAAACTGCAAAGTCATTTGGCTTTGCAGTTTTTTTATGCTAAAAAGTTCCCCCGTAAGGCATTTCCTTACGGGGGATTTAAACTTATCTGATTGAAAGTTTGAGAACTACAAGAACATCGAGGATGGTCTTTGCAGAAGTGCCGTTGAGAACTTCTTTAAGCATGGACACAACATCGAGAACATCGATTACGCCATTGTTATCAGTATCTGCAACAAAGGTGAAACTTGTGGTCTTGCTTGCGTCTGCGATACATGCGCCGTTTACATAACCTGCAACGGAGTAGGTGTCGGTTTCGCCGAAGGTGTATGTTGTATCAACAAAGGAAGTGGTATCGGTGTAACCTGCAACTACGCCATTCTTGTAGATTACATACTGGGGAGCATACTTAACGCCGTTAAAGGAGATAAGCGCGCCGTCAGCAGTTGCTCTTACCTTGGGGGCAGAAGCCTGTGCGGGACGAACCTTTGCGTCGCCAAGGAGGGCGATTGTACCGTTGGGAGTAGTATCAGTAAGCTGAGTGGTGTCCTTAACGCTCTTGCTGGTTACGATGGACCAAGTACCGCTGTAAACGGTAATTGCAAATTCCTTATCGGATGTAACATCAGCGTTGTTTGCGTGAGTGAAGTAATTCTTGTATACAGTAGCATTGGTCTTTGTGGTCCACCACTTACCGCCTACAAGAACGGGGAAGTACTTGAGTGTGGGCTGAGAAATACAGCTTACACCTTCGCCCATTACAACATTGTTGTAGTTACATTCGATTACGGAAATGTAACCGGATGTTGCGGGGAAGAAAGCGATATTTTCAAAGTAAATGTCGGAATTGATGCTGAGGTACTTGTATGAGAAAGGAGTTGCGAGCATTTCGCCCTTAATCATAAGAGGACCGTTAACAGCGGGGATGTTAAAGTAACTGTCGATAGTTTCGCTTACTGCATTGTAAAGCTGAGTAATAACGATTGTACCGCCGTTTTCAAGTTTTGCACAAGCCGCGGTAATGGTCTTGAGAGGAGCTTCTTTTGTACCTGCAGCCGCGTCGTCACCGTCTTCGTTGGAAACATAAACGGTGGGGAGGTTTACAAGGTTTGCAAAAGAGCCTTCAAGGTGGAGTTTGCGCTCAAGAGTGCCGCCGGAGGGAAGTGCCTGCTCGGTAGCGGTGGGGTTACCCTTTACTTTAGTACCTGCCCACAAATTGCCGTTTTCGTCAAAGCCTGCAACATCAAGGCAAATGCGTCTTTCCTGAACGGAGTTAATGCTACGGTGAGCGTGGTAAACGATGATAATCTGGCTATTGTCGGGAGAGGTGGTAAAGCAATGGTGAGCGGTACCGTAGAGGTGAGGATTGTTAGGATCTTCCTTTTCCGGGTCATCGCTCATAAATGCGAGTTTCTTTGTCGCACCGGAGAAATCAAGAGGATTTTCAGAAGCTACATACCAAACAGAGTACTTTGCGCTTTCGTAGGTATCCTGTGAGTATGTGAGGTAGTATTTACCGTCGTGCTTGAGAATTTCGGGACCCTCGGATACGCGAGAGCCGTCATAAAGACCAAGGATGCTGTTAGAGGGCCAACCGCTAAGGTACTCCTTATTCTTGCGAGGGCTTTTAACAAGGAGCTTGGGACCGTCGCCTTCAAAGGTCAAAGTTTCAAGGTCAAACTTACCGCCCCAGATGTTGTTACCGCCGTCAACGGAGTAGCCGTTGAGTTCAAATGCGCCGCAAGAAACAAAGTAGAGGTAGAGAGTGCCGTCATCGTCTCTGAAGAAGTGACCGTCGATACACTTCTGTGTGGAGAGGGTAGCACCGGAGTCGCCATCTTTAAATCCGGTAATTTCATAAGAAATCAAATAGCCGGTCTTGTCATTCTTGAAGGGACCAAGAGGGCTGTCGGAAGTTGCGATACCAAGGTGTTCCTGAGCGGAATAAACCATATAATAGGTACCGTTGTGTTTGATAACTTCGGGCGCCCAGAAGTTGGGGTAAAC
>JAZQWE010000317.1:0-7049 GCA_045632225.1 Eubacteriales bacterium
ACGGCAGCATCGACTACACCAAGGTTAACCTTGTTGACGAAGGTTATGTAACCCTCGGCGACTACAAGAACCTTGGCCTTGACCTTGATTGGTTTGTAAGCACCCCCGACCAGCAGGATGTAATCGCCCACCTTGACCATGTAAGCGACAAGCTCGTTGAGCTTGACACTGCGGCTGTTGACGGCGACCTTGTTGACATTGACTTTGTCGGCACTATGGACGGCGTAGCATTTGACGGCGGCAGCGCACAGGGCACAAAGCTCGTTCTTGGCTCCGACACCATGATTCCCGGCTTTGAAGACGGTATCGTTGGCATGACCAAGGGCGAAGTTAAGACCATTGATGTTACTTTCCCCGACGACTACGGCAACGCAGACCTTGCGGGCAAGGGCGCACAGTTTGAGATTACCCTCAATGCTGTTTATGACAGCGAAATTCTCTCCGACCCCGAAGTTTTGGCTCATGTAAGTGAAGAAACTGACGATACAAGCGCAGTTTGGTCCGTAATCCAGAGCTTTGTAACCGTTAACAAGTACCCCGAAAAGTATGTTAAGAGCGTTGCAAAGACCATTTACAAGAACTACGAATATACATACAGAATGTACGGCTTGATGGAAAACATGAGCGTTTACGGCATTACCGATGAGGTTTGCGAAAAGGAAGCAAAGTCCACCATCGACACCGAACTTGCAGTATATGCATTTGTTCAGGCTGAAAACCTCACCTACACCGAAGAGGAGTATGAGGCAAAGGCGCAGGATCTTGCTAACGGCTATGGCTATGAAAGCGTAGCAGAGTTCAAGAAGGCTGTTGACAAAAAGTCCATCGAGGCTGAAGTTTACCGCGACAAGGTAATTGAAAGACTCACCGCACTCAGCAAGGAATCCGTTGCTAATATGGAACTCCCCGAACTTGAAGAGGGCGAAGAAGCAGTTGAAACCGAAGCAGTTGAAACTGAGGCAGTTGCAACTGAAGCGGTTGCAACCGAAGCAGTAGCAGACTAAATATTAAAACCGTGATTGGTATCAATCACGGTTTTTTTGCATATCAATCCCTCTCGGGGGAGGCAAAGAGGTATTGTAGGGACAGGCGTCCCCGACTGTCCTCATGCGCTACGGCAAAACGGGATGTCCGGGGCCATCCCCTACAGATTGGCATGGGATTTTTACTATCCTCGTAGGGGGCGCCCACGACGCCCCGCAAAAGGCCCAATTTATATTTCAACCATCTGTTTCCCAAAAACATAACTTTTTTTCTGCGGTGTTGACTTGGTGCAGCTTTTCATGTATAATATATTCGTAAAAAAATCCCTTTTTGGAGGAAATTATGAAAAAAATTCTTTCTCTTATGCTTGCACTTGTGATGCTTGCGGTGGCAATGCCAGTTTATGCGGCTGATACAGCGGCACCTGCAGACCTCCCCTATATCACAAACGAAAGCGTAGCGTTTATCAATTACAACGGCGGCTCCGATGATGCATCGGGCGCAAGCGCTTCATCTGCAAAAAAGAGCTTTGGTGCGGCTCGTTCATCGGGCGCAGTTCCGCTTATTTCAAACGGCGGTACTCTTGTTGCATCGGGCAGAGCATATCTTTCCAAGAACTACACCCTCCCCAAAACCAAGAGCCCTATTCTTTTCACCTCGGTTTACGGTGGCACAACATATATGAATGCTGAACCCGCAACAAACCCCGCTTGTGCATTCAAGATGGCATCGGGCGCACAGTTCACCATTGAAAGCGACCTTATTTTGGATGACATCATCGTTTTCCAGGAGCATGCTGCTGCAACCGCTTTTGTTGTAAAGAGCGGTGCTACACTTGTTGTTGGTGACGGTGTTAAATCCATGTCCAAGACAGGCGTAAAGGTGCAGATTATCGTTGAAAACGGCGGCCGCGCAATCATCGGTGGCGGCGACTTTGATGTTGTTTGCCAAAACGGCGGCGAAGTAGTTGAGGGTTATACTTACAACTACCTCAAGGTAACTCAGGGCGAGGCACCCAAGGAGGACAACTCCGACCTTATCAATGTTGCCCCTGCGGTTGCGTACATTGCATACAATGCCCCCGGCGACAATAAGAATGACGGTCTTAGCGCCGCAACTCCTAAAAAGTCCATGCTTGCTCTCACCGCAAACGGTGCACTCTCCGTTGTTGCGGGCGGCGGTACCCTCGTTGTTTCGGGCCGACTTTATGTTGGCGGCGACTACACCATCCCCACTCTCGGTAGCCAGCTTACAATCACCGGCGAATATGACGGTGTTAACTATGTAAATGCGGATAATGTTGAAAACCCCGAAAGCGGCATGATTAAAATGCTTGCAAACAAAACTCTCACCATTGAGGGCGATGTGCGCCTTGAAAACATTATCCTTTTCCAAGAAAACGGACAGAACACAATTAAAGTTGCAAATGGCGGCGTGCTCACCATCGGTGAGGGCGTGCAGAACCTTACAAAACAGCTTTACACCATGAAACTCGTTGTTGAAGAAGGCGGCACACTTATTTTTGAAAGTGCTGAACACGGCTTTGACTCCATCGAGGGTGACGGCATTGTTATCATGCCCGAAACCGTTGAGGAAACCGAGGAAAAGACCGAGGTTAAACTCACCGTTGGTTCTACCACCGCGTACATCAACGGCAAGGCGCAGGTGCTTGATGCGGCTCCCATTAACAGAAACAATCGCGTACTTCTCCCCGTTCGTTTCCTTGCAAACGCTTTCGGTGTGACCAACGAAGGTATTAAGTGGGATGCGGCTACAAGAACCGCAACTCTTACCAACAGCGATGTAACAATCGTTGTTACCATTGATGCGCCCGCTATGACCGTTAACGGTCAGACTGTGGCACTCGATGCGCCCGCGATTATCGAAAATAACCGCACATATCTCCCCGTGCGTGCAATTGCAAACGCTCTCGGCGTTTCCAATGATAACATCAAGTGGGACGGCGTAACCTCCACAGCAACTTTGGTAAAATAAGATAAAAAAACGGTTCGCAATTTGCGAACCGTTTTTTGTGTAAATTATAGTTTATAGGTGTATGCCTCCCTCCGACGATGGAGGTGGCGTCGTACGGCGACGGAGGTAGTGAACCGTTGTCGCATTACTATATAATTTTTGCACAATTTGCAATAATAATTGTACCTATTATATGTTGACTTTGCCACGAAAATGTGCGAAAATATACTTGTAAAAACGGAATTTATTCCAAAAATCCAAGGAGGAAATAAAATATGAAAAAGTTTTTACTCGCCATTTGTGCAGTAGCACTTATTTGCACACTCGCACTTGGCACATTCGCGGCTGAAACCGTGATTTACGAAAATGACTTCTCCGACCCTTCCACCCTCAGCGATTTCAAACAGTATCGCATGGAGTGGGAAATCAAGAACGGCGGTCTTTACCTCACAGAGAACTTCACCACTTCTGACGGTGCTTCTCTTGACACTTCTTTTGCCCACATTATTTATCAGGCAAAGCAGACTTACAAGGACTACATTCTTGAAGTTGACTATATGAATGTTCAGACGGCGGGCGGTATCCTTTTCGATGTTGATCAGGATGCAGTTACCGCGGCACAGAACGGTTTCCGCGGCTTTGTTGCATTTGTTGCAAACAATGCAAACTGTGCAGCTCTCGGCTCTGCAACCGATGCCGACAGCTGGAAGGGCAATATCAATGTTGGCAAGACCGGCGCTATGAACATCGGTTCCAATGTTCACATCAAGGTTACCGCAAAGGGCGAAAAAATTCATGTCCTTGTTACCAACCTTGAAAACAACAAGACTGTTTACGATTACACCTATATCCGCGGCACTTCCGACGGTGATGCAGGCTGGACCGAGGGTACATTCGGTCTTCGTATGCGCGCAGGCATGAAGGCAAATGATGCATACTCCGCAGGCGTTGCATACTTTGATAACTTTAAGGTTACCACCGCAAACGAGGCTTCAATTGCGGGCGGCACAACTACCACAACTACCCCCACAACCAAGCCCGCAACCTCCATTGACACATCCAACCTTGTAAAGGTTTATGAAAATACCTTTGACAATGCAAAGTCCATTGCAGACTTCATTCAGTACAGAGGTACTTGGGCGGTTTACGGCGGTCAGCTTTACCTCAGCGCAGGTACAGAGGGCGTACAGTCCTACATTCTCTACGGCGGCGATGCAAAACTCACCGAACTTGGCGACTATGTAGTTGATGTTGATATGAACAATGTGCAGACTCAGGGCGGTATCATCATGCGCTCCGACTTTGCAAATGTTACCGGCGCAACCGATGACGGTATCATGGGTTACATGGGCTTTATTTCCAATGACGGTACCAAGGGCGCGCTCGGCGCAGGTCTTGCAGACGGCAAGTGGCTTGACGGCAACATCGAGGTTTCAACTGCTGCTGTTACAAACCCCGGCATGAATGTTCACCTCCAGATGGCTGTTAAGGGCGACCTCGTTCAGCTCATTATTACCGACAAGGCAAGCGGCAAGGTGCTTTGGACATGGTGCGAAAAGAATACACTTTGGACAAAGGGTACATTCGGTTTCCGTCTTCGCAGCAAGGCTACCAACGCAGGTCTTAACAACCTCAACACAACTTCCTTTGACAATCTCGTAATTTCCACCTATGGCGAGGCCAAGGCAAAGACCGAGGTTAAACTCACCGTTGGTTCCACCACCGGCTACATTAACGGTGCGGCACAGACTCTTGATGCGGCTCCCATTAACCGCAACAATCGCGTGCTTCTCCCCGTTCGTTTCCTTGCAAACACCTTTGGTGTAAACAATGACGGCATTAAGTGGGATGCGGCTACAAGAACCGCAACTCTCACCAACAGCGATGTAACAATCGTTGTTACCATCGACGCTCCCGCTATGACTGTTAACGGCAAGAGTGTGGCTCTCGATGCTCCCGCGATTATCGAAAATAACCGCACATACCTCCCCCTCCGTGCAATTGCAAACGCCCTTGGCGTTTCCAATGATAACATCGCATGGGATGCGGCAACCTCCACAGCAACTTTGGTAAAATAAGATAAAAAAACGGTTCGCAATTTGCGACCCGTTTTTTTCGTAAATTATAGGTTACGGGGGAATAATTGGAACCACAAATCCGTAGGGGATGGCCCCTGGACATCCCGTTTTAACCACGCCCCGCAAAATTTCTAATTCACCTCATCGAACAATGCATATACATTGTCCTCGGAGTATTCAATTTCGGAGGAAAATGCGCGACAGAGTTCGATTTGGTCATAAAATGTGAACTCGCCGTAGGCCTCATACATTGCCGCGCCGATTGCATGGATAATGCCCGTGCAAAGGACGGCAAATGCCGCGCGCGTCGCCGCCTCGTAAAAATCGGGGGCGTTTGCTAAATAGCGGTAGATAAAATAAATCAAAAGGTTTTCGTATTCGCGCATGCGCGAGCCCATGTGGTGGGCAAACGCGTCAAAATCGATGTCATTTTTAATGAGGTCAAGTCGCTTGTCCCAGTTTTCGTCAAGCCGCTCAAGAGAGGCAAAAACATCACGCCACTCGGCAAGGCTTCTACTTGGCAAAGCGGCATTCGCCTCATTTAAGACGCCCTCAATGCGGCGCTTAAATGACCTTTTTCCGTCTTGCAAAATTGCAATTACTTTGTCGCGCAAAAGGATGATTTCGTCATCGGTTTCCTTGGCGCCGACAAGCGCAAAAGCCTCGGTTTCGCTAAGGATGATGCGTGCCGCCTCCTCGCAGGTAAGGCCAATGCCAACCTCTGTGCGCTCGGGCAACCCGTTTATAAATCTTGGGTGCTCGGTGCAGATTTTGCAAATGTGATTTTCGCCAAGGTTTATTATGATGTCGCAAAGATTGTCGCCGTTTAAAAACGGGCAACGCTCATTTTTATCAAGAATAAAATGCGGTACATTGCCGTGTGCGATTGATTTTTCAAGTCGCTCACCCATCTCACCGCCGACATTTTTGTAGTAGTTGTATGTGTCTTCGTCAATGTCAATTTCCCAACCGATGCAACAGTTGTGGCGGCATGTCCCGCCAAGACATTTGAATTTTTTATAGTAACTTGGATAAACCATTTTAATCACCGTCCTATGCTTATATGATAGCATAAAATTAAAAAATGTAAAGAAGAATGTTTGGTAGGTGCGGCGTTCTCGACTGTCCGCATGAACCAAGGCAAAACGGGTGTCCGGGGGCAATCCTCAACGGATTTGAGGTTTCCAATTTACTATAGCATTTTTGATTTAATTATGTTATAATATATTGATACTCTTAAAGAAAGGACTAACGGCATGGCTTTTTCTGCAAAAACGCTGAAAAAACAGATGGCGCGACTACGCCCATTGCTTGACAATTGCTCGCTTGTGACGCTTCGCAAGGGGCAAAATACGATTGGCAACCTCATGTCAAGCGTTCATAAAAAACAGATTGTTGTAAAAGAGCACAGTTTTGAAAATTTCAGCGGTGCATGGGTTATGCCGCGTGACGAGCGCAGACAGGGCGTTATCCTTTATCTGCACGGCGGCGGGTACTCCTGCGGCGACCTTGAATATGCAAAAGGTTTTGGCGCAATTCTTGCCGCGCATACGGGTGTGCGCGTTTTTTGCCCCGCATACCGTCTTGCTCCCGAAAATAAATATCCCGCGGCGCTTGAGGATACGCTCCGGGCGTATCATTATCTCTTGCAAAAGGGCTTTGCCCCCTCGCGCATAACGCTTTGCGGCGAGAGCGCGGGTGGCGGACTTTGCTATGCGCTGTGCCTTAAACTCAAAGAACTCGGAGAAGAACTCCCTGCGGGAATTATCGCGATTTCTCCGTGGACCGACCTCACCGCAAAGGGCAATTCCTATGAGAAAAACAAGGATCTTGACCCGTCAATGACCGCGGCGCGCCTTTCGTATTTTGCAAACAATTACACCGCAAACCGCCTTGACCCCTATGTTTCGCCAATCTTTGGCGACCTTGATAAAATGCCGCCATCGCTTATTTTTGCGGGTGGCGACGAGATTATGCTTGACGATGCCGTGGCAATGCATGAAAAACTCATCG
>JAZQWE010000318.1:0-1553 GCA_045632225.1 Eubacteriales bacterium
ACACTTCGGGCCGAGGGGTGCAAAACCCCCATTCTTTTGCTTACCGCAAAGGGTGAGATTGCCGACAGAGATGCGCTTTCGCGCGTTTTGTCAATTCTCTTTGACAACGCGTGCCGATATGCAAAAGAGGCCAGCAAAGTGAAAATTACTCTTTGCGGCACGGAGTTTAAAATTTGCAATGAGTGTGCAGAACTTCCAAGTTGCCCGCCCGAAAAACTGTTTGACCGTTTTTATCGCGCTGATGCTTCGCGCGGGAGCGAGGGCTTTGGTATTGGGCTTTCTGCGGCGTATGCGCTTACAAACGGCAAAATAAAAGCACAGTACATAGGCCAAAATAAAATTGAGTTTACCGTAAACTTCACATAAACTCCTTAAAAACACCTCATTTTTGGGGTGTTTTTTGATTTTGTTTTAAGTCAAAAAAGGTATCATAACGGTGAAAGGGGGCATAAAATGAAGTTCAGACATGAGTTGAAACATGAAATATCTTTTTCTGATATGATGGAACTCTCATCAAGGCTTTCGGCAATTATGCGCACGGATGAAAACTCCAAGGACGGAGTTTATAAAATCCGCAGTATGTATTTTGACGATGTGTATGACAGCGCATTGAAAGATAAGATAAACGGCGTAAATTTTCGCGAAAAATTCCGCATTCGCTATTATAATGACGACACTTCGTTTATCCGCCTTGAGAAAAAGAGCAAAATAAACGGTCTTTGCAATAAAATAAGCGCGCCGTTGACTAAAAGCGAGGCTCAAAAGATTGCACACGGTTGATATTTTGATGTATGACTGGGATTCTTTTATAGAAACCGCAGAAAATGAGGAGTATGCAACCGCCACCGTTTTAATTGACGGCGAGGCGTATAAAAACATTGCCATTCGCGCAAAGGGCAACACCTCACTTTCATCCGTAAGACAGTACGGCAACGACCGCTACAGCTTTAAAATCGAGTTCGACCACTATGACGCAAACGGCTCATATTATGGGCTTGACAAACTCGTGCTCAACAATCTTATTCAGGATAATACCATGATGAAGGATTATCTTGTGTACCAAATGATGCTTGCAAACGGTGGGGCGGCTCCGCTTTGCTCATTTGCCTACATCACCGTAAACGGTGAGGATTTTGGACTTTATCTTGCGCTTGAGGCGGTTGAAGAGTCCTTCCTCCGCCGCAATTTCGGTAACGGATACGGCGCTTTGTATAAGCCGGATGGCATGAATTTTGGCGGCGGCATACAAGAGAAGATAATTTAACGCCGCACGGCATAAAATTAAACACCTTTGTCAACACTTTTTAAAAAGTATTGGCGGAGGTGTTTTTTTTGCGCTTTACCGAAGAATATACAAAAAATATAGAACTCATGGACAAAGTTTTATTGCCCGATGAATCGTTTGACATTATCAAACGCAGACTTGTAATAGCCGGGGATGAGATTACGCTCTACTACATCGACGGACTTGTAAAAGATGAGAGCATGCAAAAACTGATGACGCATTTTTTGTCACTTAAAGTGTTGCCGAAATCTGCGCGCGAGTTTATCGA
>JAZQWE010000319.1:0-2650 GCA_045632225.1 Eubacteriales bacterium
CCCCCATGCGGGCAACCTCGTTGGCGCTGTTGCGTCTGTAACCGGTGGCAAGGGCGGCGGACGCCCCGACGGTGCAATGGCAGGCGGCGCAGATGTTTCCAAGGTTGACGCGGCACTTGACGCGGCAAAGGACATCCTCGCACAGCAGATTAAGTAATTTTGTGAGATTTTCGCACCTTCGGGTGCGAAAATCCTACATTAATTGTTTATTCTTCATCATTCGTCATTCATTATTCATTATTTTTCAAAAAACTATTGACATTTACCTATCTTTTCAATATAATATAGGTTGTCTTATTGTGAATACACGCGAAGTTATCGCTTCCGAAATCTTGCAAGGAGGTGCAATCCGTAATGCTTAGAACCTATCAGCCTAAAAAGCGCCAGAGAAAAAAGGAACACGGCTTCAGAAAGAGAATGAAGACCGCAGACGGCAGAAAAGTACTCAAGAGACGCCGCGCTAAGGGCAGAGCAAGACTTACCTATTAATTAGGAGTTTCTCTGTCTAATACTCACTCCCACGGGAGTTTCAAACTCCGATAACCTCTTATGTGTTATCGGAGTTTTTGATTGTTATCATTTTTAAATCGGAAAGGGTTTCAAAAAATGAAATACCGCGCGATATGCGAAAATCACTTGTATTCAAAAGCATATAAGAAGGGCAAAAAGGCGGTGGCGCCAACCATAGCCATTTATGTCCTGCCCGACTACAAAAAGCACGCGTTGATGAAGGCTCATCCAATGAAAAAATACATCAACCGCGTAGGTCTTACCGTTGGCAAAAAAATCGGCGGCGCTGTACAGCGCAACCGTGCAAAAAGAATAATTCGGCATGCATACAGAAATATTGATAACGAATACGGCGTTAAAGTCGGCCACCTCATCGTAATTGTTGCGCGTGAGGCAATTGCCGGCAAAAAGACAAGCGATGTTGAGCGCGAAATGACGCGCGCACTTAAAAAACTCGAACTGATATGAAACATGTCTGTATATGGCTTATCAAACTGTATCGAAAGTTTATTTCACCGCTAAAGAAAAGTTGTTGCAGGTTTACACCAACCTGTTCTGCCTACGCCCTTGAGGCGTTTACAAAACGCGGCTTTTTTTGCGGTTTAATCCTGACGGTATATCGCATCGCCCGCTGCAACCCGTTTTGCCGCTGTGGCTATGACCCCGTACCCGAAAAAGGATTTAAACCCTTTTCAAAACAACATAGCGATGATTAAAAAAATCAAAGGAAAGTTATAATGAACATCATTTACGCACCTTTCGCATTCTTAATGCGTTTATTTGACAGTTTTACGGGCAGTTATGCTCTCACACTGTTACTCTTCACATTGCTTTTTAAAGTGGTGCTTTTGCCCCTTGGTATCAAGCAGCAGAAAAACCAGATTAAAATGGCAGCTCTCCGTCCCAAAGAGGCGGTTATCAGAAAGAAGTATGCGGGCCGCACCGACCGTGCAACCCAGCAGAAAATGCAGCAGGAAATCCTCGAGCTTCAGCAAAAGGAAAATGTCAGCCCCTTCGGCGGTTGCATGCCCCTTGTTATCCAGCTCGGTCTTATCATGGTTATCTATACCATTATCCGTCAGCCGCTCACATACATCTGCGGCCTTGACAACAATGAACTTTTTGAACTTGCAACACAGTTCAATTGGCACGACTTTTCCGGCAAGGTAATTACCGACATCTCCAAGATTTCAAGCCTTGACCAGATTAAAGCCATCGCAACTCCCAATCTTGAGGCGCTCCTCCCCGAGGGTGCATACCTCCCCAACCTCAACTTTTTCGGTCTCCACCTCGGCGTTGAACCGAGCGATGTGTTGAACGGCTTTAAAACCTCTACCGAAGTTGTTGGTGTTGGCGTTCCCACTTTGATGAATGTACTTGCGTACATGATCATCCCCGTTGCCTGCTTCCTTTTGCAAGTGGCAACAATGAAACTCACAAGAAAATTCACCTACCAGTCCCCCGCCACACAGGATGCGCAAAACGGATGCTCCATGAAGCTTATGGACTGGATGATGCCCCTCATGTCCCTTTATTTCTGCTTTACCTTCTCAAGCGCAATCGGTCTTTATTGGATTTACTCCAATATCCTCTCTTTTGCACAAACAGTGGTTCTTGCAAAACTCATGCCCATTCCCGCAGTTACCGAAGATGACATCAAAGAGGCTGAAAAGGAATTAAAAGAAAAGGGCTACAATGTAAAGAGAAGTGATCTCGCAAGAGTTCGCTCGCTCCACCACATTGACGATGATGATTATGACTCCCTCCCCGAAATCAAATCGGAAGTTAAGGGTGCCAATCAGACTCTTTTAAACGGCGAAAAGGTTAGCACCGATAAAAAGCCGAAAATCAAAGACTAATCGAAAGGTTTTACAATGATTACTGAAATTTTTGCAACAGGAAAAACCATAAACGATGCCGTTGAAGCGCTCAAGGTTAAACTCTGTGTTGACACACTCGACGAGTTTGAGTGGAAAGTAGTTAGCGCAGGCAAAAAGGGCGGCCTTTTCGGTATCGGCGCACAGCCTGCAAAGGTAGTTGCTTTTGTTGAAACTCCCGACGCTCCCGAGGAGAAGAAGGAAGAAGTTAAAGCGGCTCCCGTAGCGGAAAAGAAACCCGAAGTTAAAAAGGAAGAAACGAA
>JAZQWE010000320.1:0-10076 GCA_045632225.1 Eubacteriales bacterium
CCAAACATTGCGGCAATACCGATAACTGAAAGTGACATGAACACCCAGCGGTGCTCGCCAAGAAGTCCAAACGCCATTCCGTCATTTTTAATAAATGTAAAGTTTAAAAATCCGTCGATAATCGGTTTTGTTGCGCCCTCATAAAGTTCGCTTACAAGAATTCCGTTTGCAGATGCAATGAGGTCCATTGACCAGAATTTTGTAAGTTGGTCAAGCACAACAACAAATAAAATTATAAAAAAGTAAACTGTCATTTTTCACCTATTCCGAAAAGTGTGTGGGGCTTTTAACGCCCTTGCCGTTCATCATATTCCGAATGTCCGAAAAATCGTCATCCTCGTTTTCGTATGTAACATTCACGGTATCATAGAGTTTGCGCACGCGGGGTTCTTCCCTCTTTTGCACTACGGGAATCTCTACCTCATGTTCAACTTCTGCCACCACTTCACTCTGCGCTTCTTTTACGGGCACCTCTTCTTTTACAACCTCTTCGTTTTTGGGAGGATTGGATGTTTTGGGCACATCATACGGTACCGGAGTTTCCTCCTTCATCTTTGCAAGTGCCTTTGCGGTATCCGCAACGATAGTGCGAAAACGGTTTTCAAAATCGGCGCACTCGTTTGCAAGTGCCTTTGCCTTTCGCTCTTCTTCATCGCAAACAGCCTTTACCTTTGCAAGTAGTTCTCTGCCCCTTGCATCGGCAACAGCGATGATTTTGTCAGCAGTTTCATTTGCGCTTGCAATTTGATTTTTCGCCTTTTCATCAGCAGTTGCAATAGTTTCTGCGGCACGCGCACTTGCCGCGCGCTGTTGCACCTCGGCGGCAACACGCGCCTCGGTGGCAATGTCCTCCGCACTCTTTTTGGCGGTGGCAATAATGATTTCAGCCTCTTCTTTTGCCGCTTCTAAAAGGCGGTACGCCTCCTGCTCTTTGCGTCTTATCTCGTCACTCTTGCCCTCAAAAGCCTCAAGTTTAACGCGGAGCGCCGCGATAAGTTGCTCATCCTCTCTTACAAGAGGGAGTATGTCCGCAACAAATGCGTCAACCTCTTTTTGAGAATATCCCGCAACGCTTTTTGTGAATTTTATATTTTCAAATTTTTCGGATAATGCCATTTTTATCTCCTAAAAATCAAATAAATCTTTTTGCAACAAGTCTTAATCTGCCCTTTTTTGTCGGGGCGGCAACCGATACAACCAAAAACTTACCCGTGCCGCGCACGCTGATATGGTCGCCCGCGCAAACCGTTTTGCTGATTTCGGTGGCACATTCATAGTTGTGCTCAACATCACCCACAAGAATTTTTTCCTTTGCTCCCTCGCGCGAAAGATTACAAAGAGATGCAACAATGCAATCAAGCCGCTCAGAGGCAACGGTGTCGGTCACTTCTTTATATTTTTGCTCAATTTCGTACCCCTCGGGCAAAGTAGTACGCGTTATCTTAACTTTGTCGCGTGCAATGCGAATACCGCCCGTTTCAAGAAAATCACCCTCGGTTAAAAAACGCGCCGCCGCGGGACTTGTAAAAATATACGCCGAAAAATCGTCAATCGGTGCAATATCTCCAATAGCGCTTCGGTCAAGTCCAAGCGACAAAATGCCGCCAAGGTAGTCGCGGTGCGAAAAATCGCGGAACCCACCGCCGCTGATTTTCAAGGGACAAATATCAAAAGCATCCTCACCCAAAAAGGCGCAGGCCGCACCGTAAAGGTCGCCGCCGTCTGCAAGGGCCGTGATATATTCAGGCAAAGCGAAAAGTTTTTTGCGCTGTGCACCTTTTGCACCTCCAAAAAAGATGGCGCGATGTGACAGCCCCTCTGCACGAATAAACTCACCGAGAAAATATTGCTCGGCAGGGTTTAAAAACGAGGTGGAAACAATATCGCCCTTTGCGCGCTCAAAAGCATCAAGTGCCTTTTTACACAAAAGTTTAAATTCTTCGCTGTTTCTGTAAGACATAAAAACGGAACCTTCTACACAAAACTAACAAACACCGCACCGCAATACGCGGTGCGGTGTTTTCAACCTTTAATTATTCAGCAATTTCTTCTGCAGCCTGCTGTGCAGCGGCAGCAGCCGCCTTCTGCTTAATCTGACCTTCGCTAACATCAACATTGGAAGGAGTTACAACATACGCGCTTGTAGCAACCTTTTTAATGTTGCCGCCAATGGAGTATGCAACACCGGTAAGGAAGTCAAGAATTCTTCTTGCCGCCTCTTTGTTGGTGTCCTCAAGATTGAGAACAACGGTGCGCTTGGAAAGAAGATGGTCTGCAACCTGTGCAGAATCTTCAAAACTCTGGGGCTTAACAACCTTAAGTTCGATTGCGCTACCGCCACCCATAATGTCATAGCCGCTACCGCCGATGGTTGCACTGCTGTCCTGAGCGCCGAGATCGGGCTCTACGGCATCATCGTAATAGCCGCCTTCATCAGCCTCATCATACATGTAACCGCTCTGGTCGTATGTATCCTTTGTAAACTTATCCTTGATATCTCCGAAAAAGCTCATTCTTTTTTCCTCCGAAAAACCTTATATATAATTTTATTTTTTACTTTTGAAAAGCCGCTCTACCAATGCGAACAAGAGTTGCACCCTCTAAAAGTGCCGCCTCAAAACTTTCACTCATTCCCATAGATAAAACTTTCCTACTTACATTATGAAGTTTTTTTTCGCAAATGTCAATAAAAATATTATAACTTTCTTTAAAATATTTACGATATTCGTCAATTTCCGTGCATTTTGGCGCCATTGTCATAAGTCCGCACACGCGAATATGAGGAAAATCAGAAATGGCATCAATAAATGGCAAAACATCTTCTTTGGCAATGCCGCCCTTCGCCTCTTCGTTTCCGATATTGACTTCAACAAGACAATCCATGACAATGTTTTTCTTTGCCGCCTGCTTTTCAATCTCCTTGGCAAGTTCAATGGAGTCAAGCGACTCAATCATCGAAACTTTATCAATGATGTACTTGACTTTGTTGCGTTGGAGCGAGCCGATAAAGTGAATATCAAGCCCGTCACGGTCAAGTTTATCATATTTTTCAAGCAAACTCTGCACACGGTTTTCGCCGATTTTATTTATGCCAAGCGAGTGCGCATAGTTTATCTCCTCGGCACTTGCATACTTTGTCGCAAGCAAAATTTCATACGGTTGGCCATGCACGGATTTTGCCGCGGCACTCTCTGCCGCCTCTTTTATTCTTTTTAAATTTTCGTTTATATATTCAAACATAATGCTAATTCACAATTCTGTCGGGTGTTAGTTTTTTAGAACCGCTGACAATTACATTGTCATAAAGCGCAAGCGCTTTACAATAAATATCATTTTCCTCATCGTCATCCAGCGTATACAAAGTTTTGCCCTCGGTTTTTGTACTTATATACGAGTATGCACCGCTTTCGTATATGACATCGGCAACTCTGAATTTTACCGTATTGCCAACGCGGATGTATACGCCCACAACACCGTCAACTACGCGAAGTGCGCTTGATGGTACGCGATAACCGCTGACGGTATCGGTGATTACCGAAACCTTTTGGCTTCTCGAAAAATCAAATCCCTTTGGCATTTCAAACGATGAAAATACGAGCACGGCCGCATCTCCAACAATGTTTTCAGCCTCAAGCAACATATCAATGCGAACATTGCTCGCGCTAAACAAAACTTCGTAGGTCTTTCCCTTATTTAGCGCAATACACTCTTCCCTTGTCGCCTCGGCAACAAAATACCACTTTGGCTGTGTAACGATTTTGCCAACGGCGTTTTCCGTACCCGATATTTTCTCTGCAAGTTCGCTGTATTCCTCGGGCTTTAGATTTTTGATGTTTTTATAATCAAAAACGCCCTCTTTGCCATCGGTATAATCGTAAAAATATCCCGAAACCGATGCGCTGATGATATTTGCCATGCCCGAGAGCGAATTTTCAAGCGATGCGCGCTGTGACTTTAAAAGCGAAAGCTGTTCTTTAACAGCCGCATTGCCAACACCGAGTGCTGCATCGCGAAGAATGAACGCCTTTAGCAATGCGTCGCTTTTTTCGACCGCTTCGGCATAATTCCCCTTTGAAGAATTTTCGCAAATTTCTGTCAAAAGCGATGAAATTTCCCTTTCGGCATGGATTCCGTCATAAACGCTCAAATCTTTTTCATAATCAAGTTCTTCCAAAAAGTCAACGGTTTTGTCAACTTGTGAGGCGCGCGCAATTACAGCCGCATCGTTACTGCTGCCGTAAACAGTTGCGATTTTCGCCCCTTTATTTACGCGCGTACCGTTTGCATATCTGTAACTTGCAACGCCACCCGTGGAGTTGTTTATCACGGTTTCATCGCGCACAACAAACCCGCTTGTATCAAGCGTTATCGGCTCGCTGTAAAGTTTTACAACCTCGGTTCGCATCTCTTTGGAAAAACCGTTTGTGAGATGGTAAAGTACATAGAAAAGCAATGCTAAAATCAGCACAACGCGAAACAGCGACAGTATGCCGCGCACAAAAAGCGGCCTTTTTTCCCCGCTGTTTTCTTTTTGCTTGTCCATGCCCTTCACCTCCTATCTGTTATTTTCCCACATTGTACAAAAAGTATCAAAAATTTCGGCAAAATCAAGCATTTCGCCGTTTTCGTTATCGCAATAAAGTTTATTCACATACGGCTTTGCATTAAACCATGTCATTTGGCGCTTTGCATACCGCCTTGTAGCACATTTGAGTTGCTCCACCGCCTCGCAAAGGCTCATCTCGCCGCGAATTGCACCGAGAAGTTCCTTGTAACCGATTGCCCCCGCCGCAGTGCTGTTTTTTTCAAACACGCCACTCTCAAGCAGCTCCTTGGTTTCCTCAAGAAGTCCGTTTGCAATCATTTCATCTACTCTTTTGTCAATTCTTTCATAAAGAATTTCGCGATTGTGATATGCAAGGCAAACGGTGTATGTGTCAATCGCAGGGGGAGCCAAAAGGCTCTCTTTATCCCACTCGCTCTTCTTTTTGCCGCTGGCAATAAAGATTTCAAGTGCCCTTGCAACGCGCTTTACATTATTTTCGTGTATCGCTATGGCGCTTTCCTCGTCCACCTCACGAAGTCGCTCATGCAAAGCATGCGCGCCACAGCGCTCGGCAAATTCCAAAAGCTCACGGCGCACATTTTCATCCGCCGCGGTTTCAGCGGGTGCACCGCCGCGCATAACGCAATCGAGATAAAGTCCCGTGCCGCCGCAAAAAATCGGTAAGTTACCGCGATTTGCAATTTTCCGTGCACATTCAAGCGCCATCGGCGCAAAATCCGCCGCAGAAAACATATCAAAAGGCGAGCACACATCTATCATGTGATGGCGCACCTCATTTTGCTCTGCCGCAGTCGGTTTTGCCGTGCCAATGTCCATCGTGCGGTACACTTGCATTGAGTCGACAGAAATTATCTCGCCCGAAAAATGTTTCGCCGCGGCAAGCGCAAGCGCGCTTTTTCCGCTTGCGGTACTACCGACTATGCACAGCGCTTTTTTATCAAAAATCACTTAAAGTTCAACCTCATGTTCAAGTATGTAGCGGAGCACTTCGGTTTCGCTTGGGATGGTGCTTACAACCGAGCCCTCTTTGCGCGATGCAAGCGCAACTACGGTTGATGCATAGCGGGTAGCGCGCACGCTCTTGCCACTACGGAGATTTTCAACAATCATCGCAGGCACAAGCAAGTCGCGGTATCCCATGGGCGCATCTTCAACATACGGAATGTAGTATGAGAAATTACCCTTATATTCAAACGCGCCGCCAACACCGAACTTAAACATATATGTCTTTGAACGGAGAGTTTTGTGGAGTTCAACAGCCGCTTTAAGATTGCTCATTGCATCACGGGGAGCAATGCCGGTAAGACGCTCGGTCGCCTCGGGCGGGAGCGCCACAAGGTCGATAACGCCAAGACGGTCAATCGGGAAATCGGTGGGGATTCTCTCACCGTCAAAAAACGCCATTGTACCCTTTTCTCTTGCAAGTTCGGCCACGCGGATAACCGCATCTGCAGGCACATCAAGGCTGACATAAACCGCATCGGGAATTGTTGTAAACGCATCCTCAACAAGATCGGGAGTGATGTGACCAAGCAAATTTGTGCTTCTGTAAACTCGCTGATCTGCGCCACCGTTTTCAACAACGCTGATGTCGGTTTTTTCGTTTTTGATAACTTTTATAAAGCGGGTATCCATGGAAAATTCATTAAAGAAAGAAACAAGGGATTTTCCGTATTCGTCACCGCCAACACAGCCGCAAACGATTACATCGCCGCCAAGGCGCGACACCGCACATGCACCAACACCCGCGCTACCGCCGGGTGTAAGTTCGTATGCAATGGGCTCTAAAACTTCGCCTTCACCGTTTGCAAGTCTGCTTGCTTTAAAACTGAGTTCCGCTGTGATGGAACCGATAATCAAAATTCTCTTTTTCATACAAACCCTCCTGAAATCTCGGGGATATAATAATACATCCTATATTATACAATATAATATTTACAAAATCAAGCGGACAACGCATCATGTGCCACAAAAAATAACACATCTTTTTTAATTTTTTTATTGCTTTTTCGCGCAAACATGGTATACTATAAATGTAATAGTCTAAATTTTATTTCTTTCAAGGAGTGATTATATGCTTTATATCGGTAAAAAGCCTGAAAAACCCAGTGTTGGTAAAATCGTTCTCGCAGTAACTGCGGCTGTTGCAGGTGTTGCGGCACTTGCTATCGTTGCGTATAAACTTTATCAAAAGTTTGTTCCCGCATGCATCGATTGCGAATGTGAAGATTTTCTCGATGATGAAGATTTTTACGATGACATCGAGTGCGACGAGGTTGAGTGCGAAGAACCCGACGCTCCCGCTGAAGTATAAGCAAAAATCAAAAACCGCCGTATGGCGGTTTTTTTGTTATTTGCAATATTTTTTATCATTTATGCAATGTTTTGCGCATTGACTTGCGTATTAAAATGTTGTATATTATATGTGTATAAATATGTCAATATTACACAATTTTCGGAGGAAAATATGAAAAAAACGCTTTTGGTCGCATTTTGCCTCTCTTTGTGCATGTGCCTTTCACTTGGAATTTTTGCAAGTGAAGATGACACATACGGATACTATGATACAAACCACAACGGCAAGGTGGAGTTTTATGAAGCATTTGAAATGCTTCGCTCGATTTTGAACGATGAAAATACAAATTTCAACTTACTCCGCGTCATGCGCACACTTAAAGCATCCGTATCAAGCGAAACAGTTGCCGCAACTATAACTTCGCTTGACACAGCGACACTCACCGCGAAAATTTCAACCGAACATTTTGAAAAAATTACAGTTCCGCTTGCGCTCTTCGGCCTTGACGAAAACGCAAACCCCGATGATTTTTGCGGTGTACCTGCAACAATCGCAGTACAAGCACCCGCAAGCACTTTTGCACAGAGATATGACGGCACGGCAAACGGAATTTATGCAGCGGAGGCAAACCTTGTATTTACAGACAAGCCCGCAAACGCTGACCGTAACATTCTCTCGATGAACGAACTTAACAAGGATATTGTCAACGGTAGCCACGCAAGTGATGACATAAACGCCACCACCCTCGCCCTCAGTTACCGTGACACAGTTGTTCTTTCTTCCCAAGAAACTACATATACCCGCTACAACAGAGCATATTATCCGAGAGTTAAAAAAATTAACGACAATCTCTACCTTCTCCTTTTCATGTACACTCAAACGGGACAACATCTCTACTATGCAACAAGTTCTGACAGCATAAATTGGAATGCGCCCGAGGTAATGTGGAACTCAGCAAACTACATCATAAATGCAGAAAACAGCGAACGCTATTTTGCAATGAATGCGGATGCCGCTGTGCTTGATGACGGCACAATTCTCTGTGTTTACGCGGTGCGTGACGAGAAGAATTACCGCACAAATCCCGACGGTTGCGGCCTTGCAATGATAAGAGGAACCGTAGACGAAAACAACGAAATTACATGGACAGCCCCCGTTGGCATTTATACCGGTCAGGTTTGGGAACCCTCGGTGCTTGTTCGCAGCGACGGACAAATTCATGTTTACTTTACACAGGTTGCCCCCGGTATTGTGGAATTCGGTTTTGACGAGGACCACCGCACCACAGAAACCGGTCTTATCGTTTCAAACGATAACGGCGACACATGGACACCCGATATTAAACCCAGCAACACAAACTTCTACCGCGCAACAACCGTTTACCGCGAATTTGTGGGAAATAAAGACGGCCGCCCCCACTACAGCGGCCAGATGCCCGTTGCGGTTGAACTTGCAAACGGCAAGATTTTCATGACTGTTGAAATCAAAAACTTAAACGGTTCTTTCCGCATTTCCGCCGCAACAAGCGGTGAAAACGGTACTTGGAAAGAACTTGCCGTAAACGAAGAGGGCACCTACACAAAACTCACTTCCAACCCAAATTCAAGCCCCTATGTTTCCCGTTTCCCCTCCGGTGAAGTATACCTCACTCACAACTACGGTGGCAAACTTGTCGGTAAAATCGGCACCGCAGATGCAAGCAAATTCGGCGAGGCATTCTACAATGCGCCAAACTGCTCGGGCATTTGGGGCGCATGCGAACTTGTGGGTTCTCACAAGATGGCAACAGTAATGCAAAATAAAGTTGAAGTGACAAACGAGGACGAAACCACCTCCGAGAAAAACGAAATTCACCTTTACTATCACTACTTAAACCACCGCATTACTGCAAAGAAAGTTGCTGTGATTGTTGACGGTTACAGAAACGATTGGGCACTTAACACCGAGGCACTCTTTGTCGGCTCCACCTCTCAGGCACAAGCGGCACTTCAGGTAGCGCATGATAAAGACAACATGTATTTCCTCATCAACCGCCTCGACTACCTCCTTAACACCGCAGATGTTTCATCTGTTTACATTGCGGCAGGCGCAAACAGTTATTACCGCATTGATGTTACAGGCGCAAAGAAGGCCTACACCGTTTACTTTGCAGAAAACGGGAAGGCAGAAACCGAGGTAGCATCGGGCACTACGGTTTACACCGTTACAAGCGGCACATTGAATATCGACGGCAACACCGATAAGGGACTTCTAACAGAGATTTCCGTTCCGAAATCTGTTCTTGGCCTTGCAGGTGCCAAAAACGCTAAAATGGCTGTCGGCATTACAAATATTGACGGCAAAGAAATCGCAACCGATGTAATGGCAGACCTTGCAACAACTGTAAACTGGCCCACCGTTATTCTTGAAGATTAGTTAAAAAAGGGAACTGCTGTGCAGTTCCCTTTTTTTGATTGTTTAAACGAATCACTTTGAAATCCAAATAATTTCAAAGTGGTGTAAGTCGTACACTCTCGCCTCGCTCACTGCTTGCGGTGGATAAGGTGTTTTTAATTGTGATGAAAACATAATTTATATTTTCATTGACAACGCTTTTATAGGGTGGTATAATGTTGTGTTGGAAAATAAAAAATATTATATATAAAAGGATACAAAAAACATGAAGTGGACATCTCTCAATGATTTAAGAGAAAAATACCTCTCCTTCTTCGAAAGCAAGGGACACCTCCGTCTTCCGAGTTTCCCGCTCGTTCCTCAAGGCGACAAATCCCTGCTTCTCATCAACTCGGGCATGGCACCCATGAAGAAGTTCTTCACCGGTGAAGTTATTCCTCCCCGTACCCGCGTTACCACTTGCCAGAAGTGCATTCGTACCCCCGACCTTGAAAGCGTTGGTAAGACTGCACGCCACGGCACATATTTTGAAATGCTCGGCAACTTCTCTTTTGGCGACTATTTCAAAAACGAGGCTATTCCGTGGGCATGGGAATTCCTTACCGAATGGCTTGAAATTCCCGCAGACCTCCTCTACCCCTCCATTTATGAAGAGGACAACGAGGCTTTTGAAATCTGGAACAAGAAAATCGGCGTTCCCGCTGAAAAAATCATTCCCCTTGGTAAAGCTGATAACTTCTGGGAACACGGCAGCGGTCCTTGCGGCCCCTGCTCCGAAATTTACTTTGACCGCGGAATTAAATACGGTTGTGGCTCGCC
>JAZQWE010000321.1:0-14407 GCA_045632225.1 Eubacteriales bacterium
CAAAATTTGCTTTACCCGCGCACCGATTGACAATGACAAATACATTCTTCAAAAATGGAACCTCATCGGCCTTTACGAAGCGGAGGAATTTGTTGACGGCGTAAGCGTAAAATCCAAAAAGGACAGCGTAACTGTAAAAACAAAAGTCCACTTTACAGCAAAGGGCGAAACCTTGCTTTGCGCCACCGTTACCTATACCGTAAAAGCAAACGGTGCACTTGACATTACCCTTGATGCCGACATCAAGGACAGAGGAATTCGCTATTACCCCCGCATTGGTCTTGTATTTGCGGCGGTACGCGATTTTGAAAATGTGCGTTACTTTGGCTACGGCCCAATGGAAAGCTACAATGACAAGCACCTTGCGGCGCGCCTTGGCGACTTTAAAACAACCGTTACCGACAACTTTGAACCCTATGTACGCCCGCAGGAAAACGGTGCACACTACTCAAGCAGTTGGATAAGTGCAACAACCTATTTTGGACACAGTTTGCTTTTCAAAGGAGCAACCCCCTTCTCGTTTGACATTTCGCACTACTCTGTAAAGCAACTAAAGGAAGTTGCCTATGTGCAAAAACTCAAAGACGAAAACTGTACATATATCCACATTGATGCTTATCAAAGCGGCACGGGCTCAAATGCCTGCGGCCCCGTTCTTGATGAAAAATACCAATTAAAGCACGGCGCTCACAGCCTTTCATTTACCGTTGAGGCGGCACGCGGCGGCGACATAAATTATCCGAGCGATAATTAAAAACTCCCAAAATGTAAGGAGAAAAACCATGAAAAAGAGATTTTTTCTATTGTTAGTTACAGCACTTGTACTTGCGGCAACTCTTTCGCTCTGTACATTTGCCGCAGATGTTGTATATCTTAAAGACGGAGGAAAGGGCGATGGCTCGTCCGCCGAGAACGCTTTCGGTGACATGGCCGATGCCTTTGTTGCTTTGCCATACGGCGGTACAATCGTTGTTTGCGGCGACTATACATTTTCAAACTCCGCAAACTATGACGCAGCCCTCCCCGGCTTTACCTCCCCCGCAGCTGACGGCACCGTTTTAATCACGGGCGAATACAGCGGCAACAACTACAGCGCGCGCCTTATCTGCCCTGCGGGTTCACGCTATGTCTGCACGGCAAACACAACATTTGACAACATCACATTTTACAACGGCTCGGGCAAAACATTTGTTATCTCGGGCAGATTTTTCAACCTTACACTTGGTAAGGGATGCAAAATGCAACAGATTGAAGTGCATGCCATCGGCGGCCTTGACCACACAAACGGCGTTATCTCCGTGCCCGATGATGACTATTCAAAGGATGCACACATCACCGTGCTTGGCGGTACTGTTGCAGAGCTTACCGGCCTTGGCAGAAATGTTGGCAAAAACACAATGGCAAACTACACCGGCACGGCCTATATCACCATCGGCGAAAATGCCGTTGTAAACAAAGTATTCGGCGCATACCGCTGGGGCTCTAAAACCGTTACCGGCGGCAAGGTTGACATTACTCTTGACGGTGGCGCATTGACAAACTTTCTGACCGGTTGCGGTAGTGAAGAGGTTGCATACAACATTGATGTAACCATCCGCATTACAAAAAATATGAACCCCGAAAAATATTTTACATCGGGCGATATGGGTTGGAGATCGGACAACGCTTTCATCGGTCTTAACGCGGGCGCGCTCTACCGCGCGGGTGCAAACTACGGTCACGCCTCCCTCGACATTTCCTCCGCTCCCCAAATCACAAAAGAGTGGATTGAAAATTTTGTCTGCACCGAAAACTTTGATGTAATCAGCGGGTATAAGGAGGATGCAACCAACATGGATATTGTATACCTCAGCGATAAAGGCAATGACGAAAACCCCGGCACATCCTATTCAAATCCTGTTGGAACTATCAACCGCGCGTTCAAACTCCTTGGCAAGAGCGGCGGCACCATTGTTATCTCGGGTGGTGTAAAAATCGACACCGCCACCGAGGCATCTTTCCCCAAACATGAAGGAACTGTTATAATAACCTCCCTTTGCGAGGGCATTGACTACCGCGAAACGGGCGCGTCCCTCACCTTTACCACCGATGTTTTCCTTGGCGGCGACACAGTTATTGAAAACATTGACATTTCAAACGAAAGCGGCGTTGAATTTTACTGTCTTGGCAACAGCTTGCACATCGGCAAAGAGGTAAAAACAACCTACTCGCAAAACCCCATTGCAATTTGGGGCGGTACCGATTGTGCACGCACGGGTACAACAATTCACAACACCAAATTCTTTGACTATACAATACAGATTGACTCGGGCGACTGGTTCTATGTTCGCGGCGGTTCAATCCGCACGGGCGAGGCTCAACCTGTCGGCACCATTGGCAATGTTACAATTATCATAAACGGCGGCAGAATTACCAACACCACCACAAGTCCCACAATGAACGGCATTATCGCGGTTGGCGGCTTTGACGCGCTTGAGGGCGATGCAACAATCATCATAAACGGCGGTGAAATTAACTGCGCGGTTATGGGCATTGGCCGCCCCGGTACAAACTCCACCGCATCAAACAGCGCATACACTCTCGGCGATGTAAACATCACCATCACAGGCGGCACTTTCCGCAGCGGAATAAGCGTTGGCGCAATCCATGATGTTGTTGCGGGCGAACTTAACGGCGACTTTACCCTCGCGGTTTCGGGCGGCACTTTCAAAGACGGTTTCAAAGGCTTTAACGCCGAAAGCGTGCTTGGAAAGGCAACTGTCATCACCCACGGCATCGGCAACTTTAGCGAGGTGGACTTCGACAAATCCGTTCATACAAAAACCGTCGACGAATTTGAAAAAGAAGTTGCCCTTGCAATTGACAACACAAGCAAAGAAGTTGTATACCCCACCGTCAGCGTAAAGAGCGATGTTATCTACATCCGTGATGACGGCACGGGCGACGGCTCAACTCCTAAAAATGCGACAAATGACATCGTACTTGCAAGCGAAAAACTCAAAAACGGCGGTACAATCGTTGTTTGCGGCAAGCTTTCGGTTGATACGGGCAAAACCTTGCGCAAAACCGACGGCAAAATCACCCTTACCTCAAAGTTTGACGGCGTTGATTATGCCTCTCTTGCAAACGCGCACATCGAGCTTACAAAATACATCTCGTTTAATAGCGAAACCCTTATCGAAAATATTAAAATCGTTTCCAAGGGCAATGACTCATACATCTCTGCAGAGGGCAACGAATTTACCGTTGGCGATGGCGTTGTCTGCGAAATTTTCAAAGGCAACCGCACCGAGGACTACCCCGACCTTATCGCAGGCTCATTTACCCTCTCCAACTCGCTTAAAAATGACATCCACATGACAGTTAAAAGCGGTACTTGGGGCTCACTTGCGGGCGGTCAATTCTCAATTGTTGCAAACTCGGGCAAAACAAGAAGAATTGATGCAAACATCACCCTTGATATCTACGGCGGTAAATTTACCGATGACTCTTATGTGGCAGGCCTTAACAACTTAAACGGAAATGCAACTCTCAATGCACACGGCGGCACATTTGCATGCTCTGTCTTTGGCATTGCGGGCGAAAACATCACCGTTAACGGCACCGTTACAATAAACGGCTACGCCGCCGCCTTTGAGGGCGACATCCGCGCCGCAAGAAACGACTCTCCCACACTTAACGGCGAGTTTATCTTTAATGTCGAAAATGCCAACATCACACGCGCAAGCGTAATAATCGGCGCAGAAAAACTCGGCGGCACAAATTCCTCAAAGATAAATGTTTCACAAAATATCAACCTTACCGCTCCTCTTTCGGGCGAAATCTCCTTTACAAACCCCATTGCGGGATATGCCGACCCCTCGATAGTTTTCCATGACGGTTACTACTATTACACCTATGCAAACGGCTATGACGGCGGCATGGGTCTTTGGATGGCAAAAGCGGTAAACCTTTGCGACATCGGCAAGGTTGAGCCCATTCTTATCTGGAGCCAAAAACTTTCCGGTCAAGCTAAAGAAATGACCGCGCTTTGGGCACCTCAGCTTTACTTTATGGACGGCAGATGGTATATCTATGCCGCGGCACAAACCTCAAAAGACACCGCAACGGGCGCAGACCGCCGCTTCCCCTATGTATGGATTGGCGACGAAAGTGACCCGACCGGCCCATACGAATTCTTTGGCTGTATGGAAAACCTTGACACCGATGCATACACATACCTTTCTCCCCGTGTAATCAAGCACGGCGGCAAGTGGTACATGTTTATGAGCGGTTTCTACACTCAAAGCGACACAAATCCCCACACACAGAGAATGCGTGTGTGCGAACTTGCATCCCCCACAAAGATGGCATCAAAGCAGATTGTAATTTCCTCGCCGCAATATGACTACGAGGCAGGAATTATGGAAGGCCCGTATCCTTTCTATGCTCCAAACGGCACGCTCTACCTTATCTTTGCGGCAGGTCACACAAGAACCGACCTTTACTGCACGGGTATAATGCGCTTTAACGGTACAGAAAATGACAGTTTGCTCGACGCCTCAAAGTGGGAAAAATTTGCCGAGCCTCTTCAGTACACAAATTACGATAACTTTGTATACTCTCCCGGCGCAATGGTGGTTACCACCTCTCCCGACGGTACAAAGTTCTACGGCGTTTACCACGCAAAGGAATACCACTACTCTGCATACTCCATGCGCCGCATGCACATGCAGGAAATTGTGTTTGATGAAAACGGTTTCCCCACAATGCTTGACCCACAGCCCGTAGACACCGTATTTAAGGTAGCAATGAACGAACTGCCCCTTGAAAAGCGTATCAGCGGCTTTACAAGCGTAAATGCGGGCGAGTCAAAGGCAAAGTTTGAAAAGACACGCACATACGAAAATGCTTTTGAAGATGTAGCAGAAAATGCATGGTACAACACCTATGTAAAAGTTGCATACGAATATGCGCTTGCAAACGGTACATCCACTACAAAGTTCTCGCCAAACGGTAAATTCACCGTTGCGCAGGCGCTCACAGCCGCGGTTAATGTTCACAAGGCATACTACCAAGCAAGCGTGCGCGCGGCGGCAACGGGCGAAAAATGGTACACTCCCTACATCGAATATTGCATCAGCGCGGGCATCATCAAAGACGGTCAGTTTGACAGTTTTGAGCGAAACATCACCCGTGGCGAAATGGCAACCGTTTTTGCAAACATTCTTCCCTCCTTGGAATACACCGCCGTTAGAAACGGCGCCATACCCGATGTTACAAGCGGCATGGCATGCTATGACGCGGTTAAAAAACTCTTTGACGCAGGCATTGTCGGCGGCGATGCGGGCACGGGCAAGTTCAGACCCGATGACGAAATTGTGCGAAGCGAAGCATGTGTAATCTTTACCCGCATTGCGGCAAAAGAATACCGTCAAAAGTAAAATGGAGAATATTATGAAAAGACTGATTTCGCTAATTTTGTTTGCAATTGCATTTTGCATTGGCGCCTTTGCAACCGACACCGTTTACATAAACGGTGTCGGCGGCTCCGATACAAATTCGGGCACACGAAATGCCCCTTTTGCAACATTGCAAAAAGCGTTTGAAGCACTTGCAAACGGCGGCAAAGCGGTTGTTATCGGCGATGTTACACTTGCAAATAACGAAACTCTTTCCGCCAACCAAAACATAACCGTTTCATGCGAAAACGGTGCAAAAATCAGCATATCAAGCAACCTTTATATAGATGCGGATGTTACATTTGAAAATGTTAATTTAAATTGCATCGCAGATATACCGATGATCTTTTGCGAGGGTAACAATGTCACCTTTGGCAACGGAATTACCACCGCATACACAAAATATGCGCCGATAATCTACGGCGGCACATACGGCGGCAAAAGCGGCATTACTCAAGCAAAAATGTGCTTTGCCGACTATACCGTAACCGTTAAAAGCGGCACATGGTACTACATTCGCGGCGGCAATTACCGCGACAGCGACGCGCAGGCGGTCGGCACCCTTTCAAATGTTACGCTTAACATTTTGGGCGGCACTTTTACATCAAATAAAATGGGCGCATCTGACAACGCCGTAATTTCTCCCCTTGGTTTTGATGCACTTTTGGGCGATGCAACCCTAAATATTTCGGGCGGTACATTCAAATGCTCGATTGTTGGCGTTGGCAGACCCGGTTACAACGCTTCGGTTTCAAATAACCAATTTGCACACGGTAATATTTTTATCAATATCACGGGCGGCACTTTTGACGGCGGCGACATCCGCGCCGTTCAGGACAGCGTTGCAAGTGAGATAAACGGTGACTTTTTCGTCAGTGTCAGCGGCGGCACATTCAAAAACTTTGGCACCGTTGATGCCTCCTGTGTAAACGGGCTTGCCATTGCCGATTTGATAAGTAGCATTGAAAGTGTCGGATTTTCGCCAATTTTCGACCTTAATGACGGCGATGGTGTGACAGTTACAAACGGCGCACTCATCCGTGTAAACGGAACAGTTGGCAGCGAGGCGCTCAAGATTTCGGGCGACAAAAAGGTTATCATCAAGGGAACTTGTGATGATGCCGCCATTGATTTTAGCGACACCCTTTACCTTGGCACCGATACCGTGATTGAAAACATCGCACTTATTGGCTACGGCACAAAGGTTATCAGTTGCTCCGACGGCAAAATCCGCATTGGTGAGGGTATAAGCGGCAACGGCGTGGCACTTAAAAACTTTACAGATGCTAAAATCGAAAGCGGCCTTTTTGCATACATGAAGGGCGCGCGCGACAAGGATGTTACACTCCATATCGACGGCGCGACAGTTACGGGCGACATTATCGCCTCGTCAGGCGACAGTAAAGCAAACGGCCAGGTGCTCATCACCTCGGGCACATTTGGCGGCAACATCTACGCCTTTGAAAATTGCGGCAAGGACGGCGCTGTGCAAATCCTTGGCGGCACACATACCGGCAAAATCGGCGCGGCAAAGCATGCAAGCGACAAATGCGTTGATACTTTTGGCGCATACTCCGTTTGCGATAGCGAAATCGACTTTGCGGGCACCGTCAAGTACAATACAAACAGCGATGCCGTCTTCGTTACAAACGCTCTAAACCTTGCAAAAGGACAAATTAAGGGCGACGGCACATCCCCCCTTACCCCCATGACCGACCTTTCAGCGGCAATCACGGCGGCAAACGGCGAAAAGACAGTCGTAATCTGCGGCCCCGTATACTTGAAATCCACCACCGTACTCCCTATTGTAACTAAAAAAACGGTGATTACCTCAAAATACATGGGCACGGACTACCGCGACTTTGCAGATGCAAGAATTGAACTTTCTTTGGGACTTCGCATCTCCTCGGAAACCGTTTTTGAAAATGTTACTTTCCTTGCGGTTGAAAAATACACATTTGTAAGCGCCGAGGGCAACCGTCTTACCGTGGGAGATGGCGTTGAGTGCGAAATTTACCGTGGCAAGCGTATTGAGCAATACCCCTCACTTGTCGGCGGCACACATGCAAAAACCACCTCAATAAAGGGTGTTGACCTCACCGTTAAAAGCGGCACATGGGGCATTCTTTCGGGCGGTTCGTACTACACCTCCGACACCGATACAAAGGCATATAAAGTATCCGGCAAAATAAATGTAACCGTGCTTGGCGGCACATTTAAAAACGGTGTTTACCTTGCGGGGCGCGGTAGTATCGGCGCTGATGCAAGCCTTAATATTTTGGGCGGCACTTTTGCGTGCCCAATCTACGGCACATACAATTCAAACACCACGGGTGCAGGCAACCTCTATATTTACATTGAGGGCGGCACATTCCAAGGCGACATCGGCCGCGCTAAAGACAGGAGTGCATGGGGCAGATCCTTTACACTTGACCTTGTCGGCGGCAATTTTGACCGCGTAAGCAGCATACTTCCCGCGGGCGGCAACTTGAATGTTGCAAGCGGCATCGACCTTGACAGAGAAATTGTGGGGCAGGCTACATTCCAAAATCCCATTGCGGGATATGCAGACCCCTCGGTTGTATACTACGGTGGCTATTACTACTACACATTTGCAAAATCATACCTCTCAAAACCCGCCATTTACATGGCAAAAGCGGCAAACCTTTGCGACATCGGCAAGGTTGAACCATTTATCGTATGGTCGCAAGCACTATCCGATGACGGCGCGGATATTGAGGATGTATGGGCACCCCAACTCTTCCTTATAGATGGGGTTTGGTACATCTACACCACATGCGATGTGGGCATTGCAAGCGATGTTTCAAGCCGCCGCATGCCGAGAATATGGAGGGCAAGTACCTCATCCCCCGACGGAGGATACGAATATGTGGGCACTTTCAAAAACCTTGATGGGGCTGTTGAAAGTTACCTTTCGCCGAGAATTATTCACCACGGATCAAAAATGTACATGGTCTGCGGCGGATTTTTCAGAGCCGAGGATTGCACAAATCAGCACCTCCAGCGCCTTTTCATTTGCGAACTTTCCGATGCAACCACAATGGCAACTCCCATGGCGGTGATTTCCACCCCCGAGTATGACTATGAGGCGGGAATTATGGAAGGGCCCTTCCCCATCACCTCGCCAAACGGCACACTCTACCTTATTTTTGCGGCGGGTCACACAAGAACCGATGAATACTGTACGGGCGTTATGCGATTTAACGGCACAGAAAGCGACAGCTTGCTCGATGGTACAAAGTGGGAAAAATTTGCCCAGCCGCTTCAGTTTGCAAGCTATGAAAACGGCGTCTACTCCCCCGGTGCAATGGTAATTACCACCACACCAAGCGGGGACGAGTACCTTGCGGTTTACCATGCAAAAGAGTATCACTACTCCGCATACACCATGCGCCGCATGTACATGCAAAAACTCACTTTTGTAAACGGTTTCCCGACTATCGGCGACCCGTTGCCAACCGCAACCGAGTTTTCGGTGGAACTTAACAAACTACCGCTTGCAAATCGCATTTCGGATGCGGGTAGCATTGGCGTTGCAACACCGAAAAATTTCGGCCCTTACTACTCCGAAACTGTTTACGCATCAAATCTTCCCCTTGGTGACGCGAACTCCGACGGAGAAAATACGCTCATCGATGCATTGCGCGCGCTGAAATTCATCGCCGGCGAAAAGCTCTCCGGCTTTGACTTTGTCCATTGCGACTTTGACAAAAACGGCTGTCTTGATGTATTTGATGTGTTAAACATCTTAAAAATTGTGCTGGCAAAATAATATGAAAAAGCGTTCTCTTTCGAGAACGCTTTTTTACACCTCACAAAAGTTTCACAGTGTAAATATTGCTTTTATCGAATATATATGATATAATGTTACGAATATCTTTAAAAAGGAGTTTTACGATGCTAAGAGTCGAAAACTTGGTGAAAAAATACGGCAACAACACCGCCCTCTCCGATATCAGTTTTCATATCGGCAAAGGCGAAATTGTCGGCTTTCTCGGCCCAAACGGCGCGGGCAAATCCACCACTATGAATATTATCACGGGATACATCTCCTCAAATATCGGAAATGTCTATGTTGACGGTGACGAAATTTTGGAAAATCCCGAAACTGTAAAAAAGAAAATCGGCTACCTCCCCGAACAGCCGCCCCTTTACATGGAAATGACCGTAAACGAATATCTCAACTTTGTTTACGAGCTTCGCGCATGCACCCTCCCCCGCGCGGCACATCTTGACGAAATTTGCAATGTTGTAAAAATTCGCGATGTTAAAAACCGCCTTATCCGCAACCTTTCAAAGGGATATAAACAGCGTGTCGGCATTGCGGCAGCGCTGATTGGCGACCCCGAACTCATTATTTTGGACGAGCCCACAATCGGCCTTGACCCCAAACAAATTATTGAGGTGCGCAACCTTATCCGCGCTCTCGGCAAAAAGCACACGGTTATTTTAAGCACACACATCCTTTCCGAGGCGCAGGCAGTTTGCGACCGCATGATTATCATTGACCACGGCCGCATTGTTGCAGACGGCAAAACCGAGGAAATCAACAAATTTATCATGGACAACCGCCGCTACAAGATTTTTGTCAGCGGTCCGCAAGCCGAGGTTCTTTCCATCATCAAAAACACCGCGGGCGTGCTTTCTTGTGAAGCGCTTGCCGAGCGTGACGGCGACGCTGTTGCCTATGCAGTTGAAGCGGAGCGCGGCGTTGATGCGCGCAAACCCATTTTCTATGCCCTTGCGGCTAAAAACTATCCCATCATGGGGCTTGAAGCACTTGGTGCGTCCCTTGAGGATGTATTTATCAGTCTTATCGACAAGGAGGAAGCATAATGTTTGCAATATTTAAAAGAGAACTGCGCTCCTACTTTGTCAGCGCTATCGGATATGTGTTTTTCGCGGTTATAATCGCACTCAGCGCGGCTGTTTTCTCAATGACAACCCTGCTTGCAAATTCAAGCGACATTTCTACATACTTTACAATGGAGCTTTTCATTTTGATGATTGCCCTCCCCCTCCTCACAATGAAACTTTTTGCAGAGGAGCGCAAAATGAAAACCGAGCAACTTTTGCTCACCGCCCCCATTTCCATCGGTAAAATGGTACTTGCAAAGTTCTTTGCGGCATTTACAATGTTCTTTGGCGCAAACATGCTTTGCTCGCTTTCCTACATTTCTCTCTTTGTTTTCGCAAAGCCCGAGGGCGGCGTTATCCTTGGCAACATTATCGCAACCACACTTGTGGGCGCGGCGTTCATTGCTATGGGTATGTTTGTTTCCTCCCTCACTGAAAACCAGCTTGCCGCGGCAATCGGCACATTCTTTATGATTTTGGTTATGCTCCTTATCGGCATGCTCGGCGGCGTTATTTCATGGTACCCCGCGCGCTATATTCTCAGTTGGTTCTCAATTCTCAGCCGTTTTGAGGGACTTACCAAAGGTTATTTTGACTTCACCGCAATCTTTTACTACATTTCGCTTTGTTTTGTATTTTTGTTTGTAACCTGCCGCATTTACGAGCGCCGCAGATACAGCGCGTAAAGGAGGTTTTTGCAAATGAATATTCTCAAAAAAAGAAGTTTTAAATACTCCTCCCTCTCCACCGCGTTCACCGCGGCGGTAATCCTTATGGTAATTCTTGCAAACGCGGTTCTGACCCTCCTTGGAACAATGTTCCCGCTTTTCTTTGACCTTACAAGCAACGCGCTGTGGACACTTTCCGACGCGGCAAAGGGTGTTTTCAAAGATGTAAGTGATGAGGTGACCATCACATTTTGTCATGACAAGGACTATGTTGAAAACAACTCCTATCTCCACTACATTTCAAATACCGCAAACGAACTTAAAAAAGAGTTTGACAACATCAATGTCCGCTATGTAAACTCAAAACTCAATCCCCACCTTTTAAAGGACTATAAAAACACATCGGAAACAGCCATTCGTGAAACCGATGTAATTGTAGAAAAGGGCAATCCCGATGACCGCGCGATTGGTGAAAAGCCTGGCGAATTCCGCAAGTACGCGCTCGATGCATTCTTCATCCGCGATGACAATGTAGGCATTTGGGCATACAACGGTGAAGAAGTTTTTGCCGCTGCATGCCTTGCAGTAACCGCCGACTTTGCACCCAAGGCATATTTCACCGAGGGCCACGGCGAGGCACTTTCCGATGCTGATATTGCCGCATTTTCAAACATCATCACCCTTGCAGGCTTTGAGGTTGGCAGAATTGACCTTACCAAAACCGCCATTCCCGATGACTGTCGCTTGCTTATCATCAACGACCCCAAATACGATTTTGCAGGCAAGAGCATTTATGACATCACCGCAAAATCCGAAATTGAGGAAATTGACAAATTCCTTGAAGGCAACAGAACTCTCATGGTGTTCAAGAACCCCGAAACCGAGTATCTGCCAAACCTTGAGCAATTCCTTGAGGAATGGGGTATTGTCTTTGGAGAGGGCACCGTTATCGACACCGCAAGTTCCCTTGATATGGACGGCAAAGCAATTGTAGCGGTTTATCCCGATGCATCAAAGACAATTGCCGCAAGTTTGCAAAAGGAACTCAGCCAGACGGATGCGCCCCCAAAAACCATTGTTAAAAATGTGCGCCCCATCACCGTTGCAAACGGATATACCGCAGGTATAACCGAGGACGGCGCGCCCACTTATACCTATGAATACTCGGGCAACAACGCCTACCGCGAAATGTCCACCGTGCTCCTTTCTTCTAAGAGTGCTGTAACAAAGAGCAATGGCGAAACCGTTGACCAAAGCGGCTCATACAACCTTATGACCATCACCCGCGAACTCAATCAGAACAACGCGGGCGTATTCTACTCCTATGTAATGGCGGCGGGTACAAACCGCTTTACAAGCGCCGATTACCTTGACTCCAACACCTACGGCAACCGTGATCTTATGTACTATGCATTCCGCATGATGGGCCGCGAAAAGGTTCCCGCAGACATCGACTTTAAAGTATTTGCCTCCACCGAAATTGAAGACATGACCGCCGCACAGGCAATCCGCACAACCGTACTTTTAGTCACCGTGCTTCCCCTTGCCTTCACCGTTTGCGGAATTGTTGTGGTGACAAGGAGAAAATACAGATGAGTAAAAAGCGTATAATTTCCACCGTAGTGTGCACAGCGCTTACTGTTGCGCTGTGCATTACACTCGGCGTGCTTTTGTGGTATCAGTCAAGCACAGCGGTGATTGAAAACAACAAAAACACACTTGATGAAATGCTCCCCATTATCTCCTTTGCGGATGTAAAGCGCATTGATATTAAAAACCAAAACGGTTCGTATGCACTTGTAACAACCGCTGACGGCGACATCGTGCTTGAAAGCAATGTATATGCCCCCTTAAACCTTTACAAGGTACAAATGCTCCTTAGTAATGTGTGCCAGACATATTACACCTTCAGCGCAGATGTTACCGAAGAGGACTATGAAAAATATTCCCTCACCGAGCAAAATCATCAGGCAGAGTTCAAACTTCTCACCAAAAACGGACTTTCCTACACCGTTTACATCGGTGATGAAACACTTGCCAATGACGGATACTATGTTCGCGTACCCGGCAAGGATGCAATCTATGTGCTTGGCTACAGCATTGAAAAAGATTTGCTTGGCACATCGGAGTACCTTATCGACTTTGGCCTTGTGTACCCCACCGATATGAACCGCTACTTTCTTGTAAACAACTTCACGCTCCGCAAGGGCGGCGAAGATTTTATCAGCATCAATTTTGTCAATGCTGACGAGCGCGATGAGTTTAACTCAATGGGCATTCACCGCTTGAGTTATCCCAATGGATATTTCGCAAGCCAGCTTTACACAAGCGTGCTTACAAAGTTCTCCGCAACGGACACTCTCGGCTCCAACAATTTTATGGCTACCGAAATTATCTCATACAATGTTGACGAAAAAGCACTTGCAGACTACGGCATAAATCCAAACGCTCCCGCATACGAACTTTCGTTTGGTTCGCCCATCATGGATGAAAACGATACCGTAGTAGCATTTTTCCCGAACTACCTTTGCTTTAGCGAAAAGCAACGCGATGAAAACGGTGATAATTTTTACTATGTTTACTCTGCTTCAAAGGGCACTCTTTGTCGCATAGAAGAAATCACGGTTGACTTTTTGGAATGGGGTCTTGACAAATGGGTTTCCCCCTACATTTTCCAGACAAATATTTTAAATGTTGACAAAATTTCTTTTGAAAGCGCCAAGGGTACCTACACATTTAAACTCACAGGCGATGCAGAAAGAGTAAACGGCGTTAGCGAAATCGGTAGCGGCTATGACGGCGGCATTGAAAATTTCAGAAACCTTTGGAAGTCAATGCTCATGCTCACACATGACGGATATTTTGACCTTGGCGATGCCGAAAAGGACTTTCTTGTAAACTCCGCTGACAACAAAATGCTCACAATTTCCATGCTCACCCACGCGGGCAGAACGCGCGAAATATCTTTCTACAGATACACCGACCGCCGTGTGTTCTACACAATCGACGGCGTTGGCGAATTTTATCTGCCGATTACAATGGTAGAAAAAGTTATTGCCGATGTTGAGCGCTTTATGAGCGGTGAAACAATCGACCCCGAGGCAAGATTTTAAAACAAAACCTCCGCAAAAGCGGAGGTTTTTAATTTGTGTGGTAAATTATAGGTTATGCGCACGATTAAAAACACCTCATCCACCGCGTAGCGGTCCCCCTTCCCCTTCTGGGGAAGGCTTCTATATGAAGATTTTCGCTCACAAGAGCGAAAATCAACTATAAATAGCCTTCTCCTGTGGGAGAAGGTGTCACGAAGTGACGGATGAGGATTCTCTTCCTTTCGCATAAACTATAATTCATATTACTATAGCATTTTTATTTTATTTGTGTTATAATGTTTTTTTTATTAAAATTTCTGAGGAATTG
>JAZQWE010000322.1:0-1894 GCA_045632225.1 Eubacteriales bacterium
AGTGAAGTCTAACGCTTTGCGTTAGGTGAAGTCGCTTTGCGGTGAAGTATTTGCATGCGCAAATGTGAAGTATCCGTGTTCCACGGATATAAAAGATAAAAACGGTTCGCACTTTGCGAACCGTTTTTTTCATTCATGTTCATTTATGAACACTTCACTCGTTACTTGTAACGAACTTCACATGTTTTTAGCATACTTCACACACCGAAGGTGTACTTCGTTGGAACCGCGACAATCAGGCGCGGTTCCTTACGGGGCGCTTTTTTTATCTTGTATAAGTAAACTAATGACTACTGTGTAATCCTAAATGCGGTGAAAAATCTGCACGCCGTGGGCGTGTTTTGCATTATAAAAAGCACTTGTCAAGGGCAAAAAACTATGTTATAATAAATTACATAAAAATCAATAGGAAAGGGAACACTGAAGTGAAAAAAATATCTAAAATCTTTTTGCTTTGTATTGTTTTGGGAATTATGTTAAGTAGTATCGTTGCATTTGCAAGTGAAACACAGACCGAAGATGAACTTAAAATTTTGGCAATTGGTAACAGTTTCAGCGTGGATGCAATGCAGTATCTTTGGGATATCGCAAATGACGGCGGTGTAAAAGTTGTTTTAGGTAACCTTTATATTGGCGGCTGTTCGCTTGATACCCATGCAAAAAATATTGCAAATAACAGCGCAGCATACACATACTATAAAAACACAAACGGCACATGGAATTCAACCGCTTCTACAAGCGTAGCTACCGCTATTGTGGATGAAGAATGGGATATTATAACCGTTCAGCAGGCAAGCTCTTCAAGCGGCGTTGCCTCCACCTATTCAAAACTTCCGGACATTCTTTCATATATTGCAGAAAATGCACCGAATGCGGATGTTTATTTCCACATGACATGGGCATATCAGGGCAACTCTACTCACGATGGCTTTGTCAAGTATGGCAATGACCAGATGACAATGTATAATGCTATTTTAAGTGCAGTAGATTCCGAGGTTAAGACTAAGGATGCAATTGTTGGCATTATTCCAACCGGCACAGCTATTCAAAATCTCAGAAGTTCTTATATTGGTGACACCGTTACCCGCGACGGCTATCACATGAGTTATGACAACGGCAGATATACCGCTGCACTAACATGGTATTCATTTTTCACGGGCAATGATATTGCTGAGATTGATTGGGTTCCCGCTGATTATGCCGTAACGATTAACAAAAATATCGAGGCTATCCGCGCATCTGTAACAGCTGCAATTGCAAACCCCTACAGCGTGACACAGATTACCGTAAAAGACCCCGGCAAACTTACCGATGCGGATATTTTTGAGGAACTCGGTTATAACATAAAGGCATATAAGCAAATCAATTGGGTTTGCAGAATGCATGCATACTATAATTCTTCTACTTCTTTTGAACTTCAAAGCTCGGATAATAGCTCCGCGTCAAATCTTCCGAACTTTATCGCATCCTATCAGTACACCAAAGAAACACTTCCAAACGGTTCGGTAATTATACTTGATGACGGATACAAATACCGTCCTGAGGGTTGGGTTGGCCAAAACAATAATGCAAACCGTCCCGTTGCAATTTCAACATCGGTTGTTGTTGTAAATGATGATTGGTGGGGTGACTATACCTACCGTGCATTCAATCTTTCTGCGGCAGAAGCAAGAAAGATGGTTGAAAGCGATGCAAGTCACCTTAGAATTTATGTGCCCGCGCAGATGCAGATTACTTTTGTAGACAGTGCAGACACAAACGGCGACGGTAGCGTGGATTTGACCGATGCTTTACAGTCGCTTAAAACTGTTTTGAATAACAAGGGCACCGCCTCTGATATGAACGGTGACCGGATTGTAAATCTCTTGGATGTTATTCTGCTTTTGAAAGAAAT
>JAZQWE010000323.1:0-7537 GCA_045632225.1 Eubacteriales bacterium
AGGAACTATAAAATGAGGTTTCAACTGTCCGGTAAGTCGCCCGCTGCACACTACGGGTTGGTGGCAATAATAGCAAATCTCCGCCGCGGTATGCTCATCGGCAAAGACCTCAGCCCCGCAATTTTTGCATGTATATGATAAATAATCCTTGCAAAAATCTTCGTTTTCTTCATCAGTATTTTGTTTTGCTTGCCCGGGGACTTCATCTTGTGTTTGCGCCGCGATCTCTTCTTCAGTATACTCCGAAAGACAGTATTCGCATTTAAAAAGTTGCTTTTCGGCATCAAACGGAATTCCCGCGCCGCACGAAGGGCATTTGTATGCTACAGTAGCCATTTATACAACACCTCGCATCTATGTTTATATTTACATTTTACATTCAATTTTTCTCTGTGTCAATGAATGTACCAAAGATAAAGAATATTTTTGTCATGACTTTGTGCTCAAAATATTTTAATTGAAAAACCTCGTACTTTATGTTATAATCTTTTTATATGCAAAAATAAACGCAGTAAGGAAATAAAAACATGAAAACAAAGGACAAAATCAAGCGCTTTGACTTTAAAAAGAAACCTCACAGTCCATACCGTTGGCTAATGTGGGTTGCCAAAAACATTGTGGCGTTCCCCTATCTCAAGCGAAGAAACGCGGTTTTAATCAAACGCGGAATGGAAGAACTCGAGGGCAAGCCCTATATCATGCTTTGCAATCATGCCTCTTTGGTTGACCTTTGCTTTATGCTTAAAGGTACGCATCCCTACCCCGTAAACAATGTTATGACTATTGAGGGTTTTAACACCTACACCAAACCCCTTATGCAAGCACTTGGCGTGCTTGGCAAGCGCAAATATGTTTCTGATATTTCACTTGTCCGCAACGTTCGCTATGTGTTAAACGAACTCAAAAACCCTATGGTCATTTTCCCCGAGGCACGCTACTCACTTGACGGTTGCACATCGTTTCTTGCGGAGTCAACGGGCGGACTTATCCGCATGATGAAAGTTCCCGTTGTAATGCTTAAAATTCACGGTAACTTTATTGATGTTCCGCAATGGAATAAGCACAGTAAAAAATGCTATTGTGAGGCGGAAATGTACCCGATTTTCACCGCAGACGAAGCACGCACGCTCTCTGTTGATGAAATAAACGAAAGACTTAAAAAAGAGTTTGAGTATGACGATTTTGCATGGCAAAAAGAGAGAGGAATCGTTATCGACCATCCTTTGCGTGCAGAAGGCCTTCATGCCCTCCTTTATAAATGTCCCGCATGTCTTTGCGAGGGCGAAACCGACTCCACGGGCGACACACTCTTCTGCCGCAAATGCGGCAAAAAGTGGTTTATGGAAACCGACGGCTCGCTCCGCGCACTTGAGGGTGAGACTGAGTTTTCACACATTCCCGATTGGTCAAATTGGGAGAGAGAATGTGTCCGCAAGGAAATTGAGGACGGAACATACTATTTTGAGGATGAAATCAACCTTGAAACCTTGCCCGACTCATGGAAGTTCTATAAACACGGCAAAGGCAAACTTGTGCAAACTCGCGACGGTTTTACCATTACGGGAACTTGCTACGGCGAACCGTTTGAACTACACAAGAGCGCAATGAATCAAAGCAGCTTGCACATTGAATATGACTATCTCGGCAGAGGCGACTGTGTTGATATTTCCGTGCCGGACGACAGTTATTGGTGCTACCTCTCAAAGCGCGATGCGATTACAAAACTCAGTTTTGCAACTGAGGAAATTTTCCTTGCGGCTGAAAGAAAATTAAAAGAAGAAAAAGAGAAAGAAAAGGAAGCGGCGCTGTGAAGAAACTGACAAAAATGAACGAGGCCTCTTGGCTTTTGGGTATGATATTCTGTGCACTTGGAGTTGCACTTTGCACCAAGGCAAACTTTGGTCTTTCAATGATTGCGGCTCCCCCGTACATAATCCACCGTTTTGTGGAAGAATTTCTCCCCTGGTACACCCAAGGCACATCGGAATATATCTGGCAGAGCGTGTTGCTTGTTATAATGTGCATTATTGTTAAGCGCTTTAAGCCAAAATATCTTTTGACTTTTGCATGCGCGATAATCTTTGGACTTGCGCTTGACGGAGCACTCTTTTTGCTTGGCGGCGGCGCTCCGTATGAGTCGCTTGCGGCAAGAATCGTGGCCTTCATCATCGGCGAGGCTATTACCGCTGTTGCGATTGCTTGCTATTTCAGAACATCGCTCCCGCTTTGTGTATACGAGCTCGTTGTATCCGAAATCTCCAAGAAGTACAACATTGAAATCGGCAAGGTAAAGCAAGTAAATGACATTGTGATGTTCTCGCTTTCCATAATCCTTGCGGCAATCAATCAAAGTTTTGCGGGCATTGGTATCGGTACTGTTTTAATCACGCTGATAAACGCGCCCCTCATTGCCTTTGCGGGAAAAATGCTTGATAAATTCTGCGATTTTTCACCAAGATTTCCAAAACTTATTGAAATTACAAAGATTTAATTTGTGAAATATATCGAATTGATTTTCAACTAAAACTATGGTATTATTTTACAGAATAAATTTTTAAGGAGAAACGACTATGAACTTTTCGTTCCTTTGGGAATATGTCGTTCAAATCACATGGCAACAAGTTGTTATGTGGGCAATTGGCGGTATTCTCATCTTTCTTGCAATTAAAAAAGACATGGAACCTACCCTTCTTTTGCCCATGGGCTTTGGCACAATCCTTGTAAACATCCCTCACTCGGGTGCGATTGACCAGGTTTCACACGGTGTAGAAGAAGCGGGCGCGCTTACAACCCTTTTTGATGCGGGTATCTCAAACGAGCTCTTCCCCCTCATCCTTTTTATCGGTATCGGCGCGATGATTGACTTTACCCCCATTCTCACAAATCCCAAACTCATGCTTTTCGGCGCGGCGGCACAGTTTGGTATCTTCTTTACCTTCTGCCTTGCGTCCATTTTCTTTCCCCAAAACGATGCGGCTTCTATCGGCATCATCGGTGCGGCAGACGGCCCTACCGCCATTGTTGTTTCCCAAAAGCTTGACTCGCAATTTGTTGGTGCCATCATGGTTGCCGCATACTCATACATGGCTTTGGTTCCTATTATTCAGCCTCCGATTATCAAACTTCTCACCACTAAAAAAGAGCGTTTGATTCGTATGCCTTATAAGGGCGCGGCTGTTTCAAAGACAACCAAAATTCTCTTCCCCATCGTTATCACAGTTGTTGCGGGTGTTATAGCTCCCTCCTCGGTTGCGCTTATCGGTTTCCTTATGTTCGGTAACCTCATCCGTGAGTGCGGCGTGCTTGACAACCTTTCCGAAACCGCTCAAAAGGTTCTTGCAAACCTCATTACAATCTTCCTTGGCATCACAATTGCCACAAAGATGGAAGCAAGCCAGTTCTTGAAGCCCCAGACACTTTTAATCCTTGGTCTTGGTCTTTTTGCATTTATCTTTGACACGGCAGGCGGCGTCATGTTTGCAAAACTCATCAACCTTTTCTCAAAAGAAAAAATCAATCCCATGATCGGTGCGGCAGGCATCTCCGCATTCCCCATGTCCGGCCGCGTTGTTCACAAACTCGGTCTTGAAGAGGATCCGCAGAACTTCTTGCTCATGCACTCCATCGGCGTTAATGTTTCCGGTCAGATTGCATCCGTTATCGCGGGCGGTATGATTCTCAACTTCTTTGGTTAAGGAGGAATTTAAAATGTTCGGAAATATCAGTTTTGAACCCATGAATTTTGTAAACAATCTCGGCTATATGGCAACGGGTATGGTTGGTATCTTTGTTGTGATTGGCGTTATCATTCTTGCAACTGTTGCAATGAATAAATTTTTCTCAAACAAATAAGTTTTACAAATCTAAAGCGACTGTGCAATGCATAGCCGCTTTGTTTTTTTCATATTATAGTCCATACCTATTTAAAAGGAAGGAATACGGACTATGAATCAAAAATTTTTCCCAGAGGGACTTCTCTACAAAACCGCACAAAACTTACAGTATATTTCTTCTCTTGCAGGACTTGAAAAAGCCATGCGCGAGGGTAAAATTTTAGAGGCCCCCGCGGTTATGTGCGACAGCGAAATGAATCTTTTTGTTGACCTTGGAAAAATACGCGGCATAATCCCCCGTGAAGAAGTTGCGTTTTGCAAAAGTGGCGAAGAAATAAAGCCGATTGCAATTATCACCCGCGTTGGCAAACCCGTTTGTTTTAAAGTAAATGCCATTGAAGAAAAAAGCGGTGAAACTATCGCATATCTTTCGCGCCGCGGTGCACAGTTTGATTGCAAGCGCGAATTTTTAGGCGACCTTATATGCGGCGATATAATCACCGCCAAAGTTTCTCACCTTGAAAACTTTGGCGCATTTATGGACATTGGATGCGGAATTCCCTCTCTGCTTTCCATCGACTGCATATCTGTTTCCCGCATATCGCACCCCGCCGACCGCTTTGAGGTGGGCGAATATGTGCCGACAATAGTAAAAAGTATAGACAAAGAAAACGACCGAATTGCACTTACACACAGAGAATTGCTTGGCACTTGGGAAGAAAACGCCGCCGCATTTGAAAGCGCACAAATCGTTTCGGGAATTGTGCGAAGTGTTGAAAGTTACGGCATTTTTGTTGAACTTGCCCCCAATCTTGCAGGTCTTGCAGAATACAAAAGCGGAGTTAAAGTGGGAGATGTTGCAAGTGTTTACATAAAAAGCATAATCCCCGAAAAAATGAAAGTTAAACTTGTCATCATTGACAGCGCACCTGCAAATTTGCCAAAAAAGCGAAAATATTTCATTGACACCGAAAAAATTTCCCATATTGATAAGTGGAAATACTCACCGGAATGTGCAAACCGCGCTGACGAAACTGTGTTTTAATATTTACAAAACTTTATTTTTGTGTTAATATAAATACAGAAAGAGGAGGTATAAGTTTGAAAGATAAATCTTTCAAACTGCGACTTTTGTGCCTTTTGCGCCATAAGGGAGGGCGCAAATTTCGGTATTGACCGAAATCGGCAAAAATTCGCGCTTTAGAGAAAGGAATGATAATAAATATGGCAGATTTTATTATAACCATTGGCAGACAGTTCGGTAGCGGAGGGCGAAAGATAGGTGAGCTTGTCGCAAAAGAACTTGGAGTTCCCTTCTATGATGAAAATTTAATTTCGCTTGCCGCAAACAAAAGTGATCTGTGTAAAGAAGTAGTTGAAAAAGCAGACGAGCAAAGTGCAAACAGTTTGCTTTACACACTCGCAATGGGCTCAACCGCCATGCTTCACTCCTCGCACTACAACATGCCCGTAAATGACAAGTTGTTTTTGGTGCAATCCGACATTATCCGCGAGGCGGCAGAAAAAGGAAGTGCCGTTATAGTTGGCAGATGTGCGGATTATATTTTGCGCGAGCACAAAAATTTACTCAGCATATTCCTTTATGCTGATGCCGAATACAGAGTTAAAAATGTTGCCGAGCGCGGCAATATAACACTTGCCGAGGCGCAAGCGCTTGTAAACAAAACCGACCGTCGCCGTGCAAATTATTATAATTTTTACACAGGCAGACGCTGGGGCGAACTTGCAAACTATGACTTATCCGTTTGCACTAATAAAATCGGAGCGGAGAACGCCGCTAATCTGATTGCAAATACCGCCAAAAATTTATTTAAATAAAAAAAACGGTTCTCTTTTGAGAACCGTTTTTTACGGAGATTCAAAAATTGCAAGTGCGGGCGGTGAAAAAGTGAATATGACGAACAAAAGTGCTATTATGCAAAGTGCACCGAGTGCGGCTTTAAAGGCACAATTGCAAGGCTCCTCTTTAAAGCGTTTTGTTTCAAAGATGTAAACTATAGCCGCGGTTACATAATAAATAGAAATGTTTACAAAGTCGGGGGATGTGCCTATAACACCGTTATATGTGTAAAAGAGGAGGGGAATAAGTAAAAGTCCAAGCGCTATACCTTTTAATTTTACACACCAAAAATTTTGAATGTCTTTAAACAATCTGCTCTGTATAATCGCAAAAACAAACATTGGAACAAACAAAAGTTTCATGTGCTCCCAAGTGGATTCATTTGTTGCAGAAAACAGCGCGACAATTGGGCTTTCACCGCTCCACTCATAGAGAAAATGTAAAAGCGTGCCAAAGAGTGATGTAAACAAAAAACCGTAAAATTGCCACAGAGTTATCGACCTTTTCATATAGATACCTTTCATAATAAATTTTTTAAAGTATATGCGAAAAGGCAACTTTTAATGTATAAAAAAGGAGCGATACTTGACCTTGCGCCAAGTATCGCTCTTTGTTTTGTTTAATTAGCGCGCTCTTGCATCTTTCATTGCGATACGAGTGAAGATTACACACGCCTCGCTACGCTTGATGGAGTCGCCGGGACGGTAATTGCCGGTGCCGCTGTCGCCACCAACAATGCCCGCCTGATAAAGTTTCATAACCGCGCTGTAGCATGCCATATCGCTTGTTACATCGGGGTTTGAACCGGTCTTGGTTGCCGCATATTCGCTATCGGGGAGGATGCTTGCAAATACAATTGCCATATCGCCTCTTGTGATATTTGCATTGACATCAGCAAACTGAGTGTCCTTAATGATACCGTTTTGTACACAGTATTCAACATAAGGAATGTACCAAGCCTCGCCCTGAGCCGCCGCACGAACGCTCTTACCGTAGTAAATTGTATGAATGTTTACCGCCGCGGTAAGTGCCTGCGCTACAGTAAATGTGTTATCGGGAGAGAACTTTGTAGTAGAAGTACCGTTTGCAAGTTTGAGTTCGTATGCGTTCTTTACATAGGAGTAGAACCAATGATTGGTTGTTACATCGGCAAAGCTGTCGGTGTATTCACGAACAACGCTGAACTTGGACTTTACGCCCTCCTGCTTATCAAAACCGCTGATTCTGTTTGCAATGGGCAAGGGATTAAGATTTGCAGTATAAACAGTTGCAATATCTGCGGGATGTCCGCTACCGTTACCGATTACTACATCGCCATCCTTGAAATAGTAAGGCTCGATGTATGCACGGCGGTCGCTATCTCCCTTGGGATATGCATGGTAGCAAATCCAGCCTTGACCGTCAGTATCGGTTACATAGGACGCGTGGCCGCAACCTGTGAGCTGGGATGACTGAGAGAAGATGGACTCAGGCTTCTTTTCCCAGTTGTTAATATCGGTGGGGTCGCCGTTTGCGCCACCGATGTATTTAAGCTGACCGAGCTGATATTTAGCAGTCCAGTAACCCGAACCCGAGTAAATAATATAGTTTTCGCCGTTAGGACCGTAAACTGCAGTTGCACCTTCAACTACCTGCGGATGAATGCCGTTTTCGGAGCCGCCCTTTTCCCAATCATACTCGGGACGGCAGATTACCTTGGGCTGTCCTTCGATGGTCCAGGGGTTTGTGAACTTTGCAATATTGATTGTCTGATAGAAATTATAATCGGATGTGCCGCTTGTTTCTCTGCCAACTTCGCTGATAAATGTGATGTACTTAACGCCGTTGATAAGTCGGATCGTAG
>JAZQWE010000324.1:0-4087 GCA_045632225.1 Eubacteriales bacterium
GTAGCACCCATCCCAGCTATACTTAGTCCAGAAATAGCGGTAGTAGCAAAAGCCACCGTTCCAATGCCTGTTCCCATTCCTGCTATTGCTGCCGCTGCCCCTATACCAGAAGCAATCGCTCCAACACTCGCGCCAACCGAGCCAGCACCCACAAGCGTTAAAGATGCCACTACTTTTTTATTATCTTTAAAATATTTTTCATATTTTTTTCTATCTTCGTTTTTTAGATTGACAATTTCTTCTTCGCCTCCACAAATAACACGAGCTAAAACCGGCAAATCGTTTTCCACCACAGCCGTTTGTCCCCTGCTTATTTCCGAATTGCGATTCTCTAACCAAGATGTAATCGCATCAACATCTTTAATAATATCATTATTTTTTTGAGACGCCATAATTAAACCTCCTGAAATCTTTTATATTTGGTACTCATATACTTTTATCATCTTGCTTATCTCATCTCTCACCACATCTACAAATTCACTTGGCACAACAACCTTCACCCAAGAGCCTTGGCTGAGGAGCCACATTTTGATGCCGTCGCCGTAGGTTTCGGCTTCGATGAGATATTTTGAGCCGCTTCGCTCAATGATTTTTGCCGTGGGGAGTTTATCAAGCACAGCTTGAACCGACGGACCTGTAAATTCAAACCGAACCTTGCGCAGTTTACCCGGCCACATAAAAAGACTTCTGCGACGAAGCAGACCCTCGTCAAACTCGGGCGCATCGTGCGATGTAAACTTCTTTCTGTGCTCCGTGACACCTTTGATGCGGTCAACGCGGAAATAAATCGGCTTTTTTTCATCGCCGTCAGCCTTAAACGCAATTAGATAAAAATAATAATCCGTAAACATTACCGAAACGGGGCGCAAACGGTGTGTAACCCACGAGCGATCCATGCGGTAATACTCTATCGAAATCTCACGCTTTTCGCCGATGCAATTTACTATCTGCCATAGCCTGTCCTGCACGCTTTCGCAATCGTGCTTAACCTCGGAATAATGGTATAGCTCTTTGCTTATCAAATCATTCAGTTTTGCTCTGTCTTCGGCCGTAGTAAAACGGCGAAGTTTATCTGTGAGTGCAAGGAGTTCTATTTTGGAAAATGCTCTTGCACCGATAATCACCTCAAGAAGCGCAAAAAGTTCTTTGTTTGTCAAAAAGTCATCCATATAAAGGCGATAGCACTTGTCCTGATATGAGTAACGCAGTTCTGTATTGCCGACAAGTTCGCGGATTTCTGACAAAAACGCTTTAAGATCATTAATGCAGCGTGTAATGCTCTTGGTAGAAACTTCGTAGTCGTTGGCGAGTTTCTGCACAAAAATATCCTCACCGCGGAGTGCACGGAAAAATATTTCAAGTAAACGGTTTTGCTTTGTATTTTCCATAATAACTTTCCCTTTAGTAATTTTATTTCATTATATAAAATTACACAGACATAGGGGTGTCTGATAAAAAAAGCATAATAAAAAATGCGTAGCCCAAAGGGCTACGCACGAAAAACATCACCCTCCGGCTATAAGGTTGCTAGACACTTAAATTACTTTGTTGCAAAGTATGTCAGAGGGGATGTATTTTCCATAACATATTCTTTGCAACACAAATTACAATATTCCCATTGTAATTTAAGTATCTAGCATAAATTATTATAGCGCAGAAAATATCATTTTGCAACAAATTTAGTGTTTTTTAACAAGGAAATATATAATAGTTTCCTTTAAACAATGCAATATGTGTGTTTGCGCAAACACTATTTCGCAATCATCCAAACCCATGATTGAAACAGGCTGATCAATGGAGTTTATTTGCTGCCATTAATACCAACCGCCACTTGGCGGATTTTTTGTTTTATAAACTTTTGCATAAAAAATATTTTCCGTGGCAAAACTACCTTTGCAAAAACAATTGAAAGGATTTCTAACCATGGAACAGAAAAACAACGAGCAAAAAACTGCGCAGATTTTATACATTACAATCATAATGGTATTGCTTATCATGGCGCTGACCGTTGGCCTTGTCAGCGCGGCAAAAAGGAGCAAAATGCCCGCAGTTACTACTGTCAATACCACCGAAAATACAACTCCCAAAGTTGCCGCAACAACTAAAATCCCAACCGTTACCACCACTATTGCGCCTAAAACCGAGCCTCCCGCCACTACAGCGCAAAACGCCGTTATCCCGCCCGAACTCACCACCGCCGCGGCGCCCACACTCTCCGAACCCAAAGAGGATGAACTCCCCGAATTTATTATGCCCACACTCGGCGCGGTATCAAAAAAATTCTCAATTGACACACTTGTTTTCTCAAACACAATGGAGGACTACCGCACGCACAACGGCATTGATATTGCATGCACCGTGGGAGGTGCGGTCTGCGCCGCCGCAAACGGTGTTGTAAGCGAAGTGTACGAGCACCCCATGATGGGTTACACCGTTGTTATCTCGCATGACGGAGATGCAAAAAGTGTTTATCAAAACCTTGCCGAAGAAATCACCGTTGCCATTGGCGATATAGTAAAGCGCGGCGAGGTAATCGGTGCGGTTGGCGAAAGTGCCATCATTGAAATTGCAGAAGAACCCCACCTGCACTTTGAAATGTGCATTGCGGATGAGCGCGTAAACCCCGCAGACTATATAAACACCGAAACAGAAACATTTTTCTATGAAGAGTAAACAAAAAAACTTGCAAAACCGACGGTTTTGCAAGTTTTTCTTTTATTATTCTTCGTCTTCCTCTTTAGGAAGTTCATTTACTGTAACGCGCACTTCTTGAACGATGATATCATCCATTGCGGTTACTTCGATATGCAAATTCTTGTAGTCAAACGCCATGCCAACTTCGGGGGTCTGCTCAAGCACCTCTGCACACCAGCCGCTGACGGTGTTGCAATCGGACTCAAAATCACGGTCATCAACATCGAGTTCGTCAAACATATCATAAACATTCATTTCGCCGAGAACTGTGTATGTACCGTCCGCTTCTTCTTTAATACTTATGATTATCTCGTCACTCTCGTCCCAGATGTCGCCGACAATCTGCTCAAGAATATCTTCCATTGTAACAATGCCGAAAGTGCCGCCGTACTCATCAAGTACAACAACAATCTGCACTTTTTCCTCACGCATGGTTTCAAGTGCGTTGTGGAGTTTAACCGTGTGGGGCAAAAAGAGTGCTTCACGCATAACATCAGCAACAGCAACTTCATGATTGATTGCATACTGCTTGTAGTAATAGTTAATATTTATCATGCCGACAATATTGTCGATATTGCCCTTGTAAACGGGGAGTCTGCTGTAACGCGAGGAGTTAATAACCTTTAAATTATCAGCAATACTTGCATCTGCATCAAGCGCAACAACTTCTTTACGGTGAGTGATTATCTCTGCGAGAGTGATATCCGTAAATTCAATAGCACTTTGCAAAAGGTCACTCTTATCCTCGTCGATACCGCCATCTTCTTCAGCCGTTTCGATAATTGTCACAAGTTCGCTTTCTGTAACCGTATCATCGGACTTGCCCCAGATGAGCGAGAAAAGATGTGTAATCTTTGCAACGATGAATGATACGGGGGTAAACACAATGATGAAAATCATCAAAGGATACGCCATCCAAAGAGAAAACTTTTCGGTATTACGCTTAAAGATAACCTTGGGTAAAATTTCGCCAAAGATAATGATAAGCACAGTAATTATCGAGGTAGAAACTGCAACAAACGATGCATTTCCGCCCGCGAGATTATAGGCTATTGTGGTTGCAATCGCCGACATCGCAATATTAACGATGTTGTTGCCGATAAGCAATGTAATAAGCGTTTTTTCAAACTTGTCGCCAATTTTTACAGCAAGCGCCGCAACGCGGTTGCCGCCATCGGCAAGCTGCTTTAAGCGAATACGGTTAACTGCGGTATACGCAATTTCGCTACCCGAGAAGAATGCAGAAAAGAGAATGAGAATTACAATAAGTACATATTCCATTATTCAATCTCCTCCTTTGCTTCTTCTTCGTTATCGCAAAGGCGAATTTTTACAGAGGCAAGAGTTGTGCCATCCTCAAGTTCTCCCGCCATAACAGCAAGGTTATCAAAAG
>JAZQWE010000325.1:0-16307 GCA_045632225.1 Eubacteriales bacterium
TCAACTTCAAGTTCAACGGGGAGGCCGTGGGTATCCCAACCTGCTTTACGCGGTACGGTGCAACCCTTCATGGTCTGGTAACGCGGAATCATATCCTTGATAACGCGAGTGAGAACGTGACCGATGTGGGGCTTGCCGTTAGCGGTCGGAGGGCCGTCGTAGAATGTGAAGGGTGTGCCGTTTTCACGGTGAGTCATACTCTTTTCGAAAATGTGGTTTTCCTCCCAGAACTTGCGCACATCTTTTTCGCGTGCTACAAACGAGAGGTCTGTCGATACTTTCTTGTACATCATGTTTCCTTTCTTTACGCAAAAAGAAACTCCCTCACCAAAAGGAGAGGGAGATGCTAACCACCTTTTGCGCATACAATCATATGGCTCTCTTATAACGGTGAGAATCCGTCGCTTGCTACATTATCGCAAGCGCACTCCGAAGTGATTTTCACATCTGTGCTACTCATATCGGGCTTGCACCGTCCCCGACTCGCTGAAATTTTTGCAAACAGAGTTACTCTCTTCATCAACGCTTTTAATTTTATTCTAATATAATATAACACAGTAAAAAATAATTGTCAAGAGGAAAGGCAGACTTTACAAATTCATGTAATTGTGGTAACATATAAGAAACTTATTGTATTATAAGTGCCCACATGCTTTTTAGAAAGGACATTGCAATGAAAAAGATTTTATCCGTTATTATCTGCTTTTTACTTTTGACAGTTGCTTTTGTTATGTCGGTTTCTGCCGAAACTGTCAGCGGTTCTTGCGGAACAAGTGTTACATACACTCTCGATAAGGACAGCGGCGTGCTTACCCTCAGCGGTAGCGGAAAAATGGATAGCTACAGCACATATACAAAAGTGCCGTGGTATACAAACAAAAACTATGTAAAAACCGTTGTAGTTGAAGAAGGTATTACATATCTCGGTCAGCGCGCGTTTTACGAATGTATCAACTTGAAATCCGTGAGTTTGCCCGATACGCTCACAACTATTGATTTATATGCATTTGTGCGCTGCAGCGGACTTGAAAGCATTGTAATTCCAAACAGCGTAACAAAAATCGGTAATGCGGCATTCCGCGGATGCAGCAGCCTTAAAGAAATTTCCATCCCCTATGTTTCTGTATTCGGTGCAATTTTCGGCAAGGATTCATATACCGGCTCGGTTGCGTGTTATCATGTTGGGGCGGAAACAACTCATTATTTGCCGGCATCTCTTGAAAAAGTAACGATTACCGGCGGCGTCATCCCCGAGTACGCTTTTTGCAATTGCACCATGATTAAAGAAGTTGTGATTGACGAGGGTGTTACCGAAGTAGAGTGGATTTCGTTTGTAAATTGCACTTCACTTTCGTCTGTGACAATTCATCCGTCGGTGACAAATATTTGGGGTTCTGTTTTTGCAGATTGCCCCTCGGATTTAACTATCTATTGCCACAGCGGCTCTGCCGCGGCGGAGTTTGCAAAAAACGAGCCGCATAATGCGGTTTATATGCATTTCTTTAGCGAAGAGTGTGAAATTGCCCCCACATGCACAGCCGAAGGCGCTCAAAAGGCAAGAAAGTGCGTTTGCGGCGAAATGGCAGATGTTGAGGGTATTATTCCTGCTCTCGGTCACGATATGGTTATGCAAGAGGCAAAAGAGCCCACGGCTGATACTGTGGGTTGGGAGTCGTATGGTATTTGCTCGCGTTGCGGCTATTCTGACCAAAAAATTTATCATACAAACGGCAACTCCGGCTTTGTTTTTGATATAGCCACCTCCACTCTTACAATATCCGGCGATGTGGAACCTCTTTCGTCAAATGAAAAAGGTTATTACTATTTGTGGAGCGAGTATGGTGATATTATTACTTCGGTCATCGTAGAAAATGCTACAACGATTGGAAAATCTGCTTTTTGGTGGTTTGACAAACTTACAAGCGTTGAACTTTCTGATGGTTTAAAGAACATTGAACGCGGCGCATTTTTCGGTTGTAGCTCCCTCCAAAGCATAACAATCCCAAGTGGTGTAAAAAGTATTAGTGACAACGCTTTTGGAAAATGTGAGGGGCTTGTAAGTATAATAATTCCCGATAGCGTAGAGAGTATCGGGGCGGGCGCATTTTCCTATTGTTATTCTCTCCAAAGTGTAGTAATTCCCAACGGTGTAAAAAGCATTGGCGAAAATGCTTTTGAGGAATGTGAGGCACTTGCAAATATGGAAATCCCCGGCAGCGTAGAGAATATCGGAGCAGGCGCATTTTTCGGTTGTAGCTCCCTCCAAAGCATAACAATCCCCGCCGGTGTGACATGCATTGAGGAAAAAACTTTCAAATACTGTTCTTCGCTCACAAATATAGAAATACCCGATAGTGTAACGCGTATTGGAAGAGCCGCTTTTGATGGATGCACTTCTCTTGAAAATATAACTATTCCTGCAGGAGTAGAGAATATTGAAGCAGCAGTGTTTTACGGTTGCAGTTCTTTGACAGGCGTAGAACTTCCAAATGGAATAACAAGTGTTGAGGGATGCCTGTTTTGGGGATGTGAAAGTATTGTAAGCATAGTTATTCCCCAAGGTGTCAAAACTATAGGAGAGGGCGCTTTTGAGAATTGTTCTTCTCTTGTAAGTATAACAATTCCCGACAGTGTAGAAAGCATTGAAGCGGCTGCTTTCGCCGGTTGCATAACTCTTGCAAACATAACTATTCCCGATAGAGTAGAAAGCATCGGAACATCTGCTTTTGAATGTTGTTCTTCTCTCACAAGCATAACGATTCCAAACAGTGTTAAAACTATAGGTAGTTATGCCTTTGGCGGTTGTTCTAAGATTGAGAGCATAGTAATTCCTGACAGTGTAACCGAGATTGGCTCATGTGCTTTGCGAGGATGGAGCAATCTTAAAGAAATTGTATTGCCGTTTGGATGTATTTTTGGAGAACTTTTCGGTAAATCGGAATATACAAACTCCACAAAATGTGTGCGATACTATTACGACGGATATTATCTCAAAGAGGATATTTATTACATTCCATCCGGGCTTGAAAAAGTAACAATTAAGAGCGGTTATGTTCCGTTTGGCGCATTTTATAACTGTAAAATGATTAAAGATGTCGTTCTTTGTGACGGTGTGACTTCGATTGACGGCTCCGGATTCCGCGGATGTAGCGCGCTCACTTCTTTGACAGTTCCTGCAAGTGTTACATATTTTGGTGACAATGTGCTTGCTGCCGCGAACAGTTGTGTGGTTATTTGTTACAAGAATTCGGACGCGGATGCTTTTGCGATTAAAAACAATCGCTTGAGAAGGTATTTTGGTGACCTTGACGGCGACGGAGAACTTAAAGTGAGCGACGCACTTGCTTCGCTTGCGGCGTTTGGCGATGATGAGGTAAATGCAATTGCCGATATGAATGGCGACAGTGTAATTACCTTGCTTGATATAATCAAACTTTTAAAAGTTATAGTTGAATAAAAATGCCCCTTGTGCTTTTAAAGCACAAGGGGTTTTGTCATTTTATCATATCGACTGCGGCTTTTGCATCCGCTTTTGCAAGCGCTTTGAGCGCCTCAACTTTTTTGCATGGAGCCTCTTTGTCAAAGAGGCTTACCGCACGCTCAAAAAGCGCGCCCGCTTTGAGTGCGGAAACTCTCACGGGACTTTCATAACCCATGTATGAAAGCATGGAGTCGACCTTTTTGTCATAGGAAACGCCGACAAGGGGTTTGCCTGCGGCGGCACCGTAAATAAGCAAGTGGAGTCGCATTGCAATAACAAGGGAAGTGCGTGAAATTACGCCCAAAATCTCACTTGCGGTAAGGTTTTCAAAAATTTCGCCCTTTGTCTTGGCGATAGCGTTTACCTTTTCGGAAAGTAAGCGGTCGCGGCTTGATTGCATGATGAGATAGAGTGGTTTTGCGCCCGTTTTCTCGGCAATTTTGTCCACTTCATTTGCAAAAAGTTTGGCAAAATCATCTTCGCTCATGCCCTCGACCTCTTCGCTGCGCAGGGAGGAGAAGTTGCGGAGCGAAACGGCAAAGAAACGCTCGCCACTCACATTTTTCATGATGTAATCAACGCGCTCCTTGGGCGCGCTGTCAAGGGTGAGGGCTGGGTCTGCGGAAAGTTCAATTTGTACGCCGTCAAAACCGAGTGACTTTACATATTCAATCGATTGCGGCTCGCGGAATGTGATTTTGTCGGCAAGTGAGAGGGTGTCAAGCACATTTTTCTCATGCTTTGCGCCAAACACGGGGCCAACACCGTTTGCGCAGACAAAAACTTTAAGACCGCATTTTTTTGCGATTTTTATGATGGTTGTGTAGTAAAAAAGTGAGCGCGATGATGTTGTGTTTTGGAGCAGATTTCCGCCGCCGCTGACAAGAACTTTTGCGTGGCGCATTTCTGAAAGCATTGCAAAAATGTTAAATCTGCCGATGGCGCGAACACCGTATTTTTTAGCGTTTCGACGCGGATTTTTGCAGAAAATTGTGATTTTTGCATCGGGCTTTTCGGCGCGGATGTTTTTAATCATGGAGGCGGCGATTGAGTCATCGCCCGCGTTTTCAAAGCCATAGTAGCCGCTGATAAGTATGTCGCCGCGCGCATTTTTTGATGCGGGAGCGAGCGTTTCATACATTTTTTCATAGTCACGCGCGGTGCGAGCGGCTGAAAAATCGCTGAGGATTACTTCTCTGCAATAGTTGCCTTTTTTTGCAAGGTCGCCACCGTCAAACAGCGCGCAGATGTCGGAAATCAGCAACTCTTCGCTGACATCCTCGCAGCCACGGCAACAGTAGTTTGTTTTGTATGAAATTTCGCGCTTTGACTCGTCAAAAATGCCGATATATCCCTCGTTGCCGCACACAATTGTGGGTTTGCCAACGCTCATTGCTTCAAGCGCGGCGCGGGATGCGCCAACAAAAATATCGCCTGCGGCAATAAAGTTTGGTGTGTCGGTGCGAAGGCCGGGGGTAAAGATTATTTTTCTGCCGTACTTTTTCTCAAGCGTGTCGGCGATTTCTTTTACATCAAGCAAAAGATTTTTTTCGGATGAGATTACACCGTCACCAACGATAACGATTTCAAGGTCGCTGTATTTTTGAAGCAATTTTTCAGCCGCTTTTGCAAGGCAGAGCTGTGCTTTGCCGCGGCTTTCGTCCATACGGCTGACACTTACGATGCGATGCTTTGACGGCGAAAGTGAAAGTTCGTTTACAACCGCTGTTGCATCTGCGCTTGGTGAAAAAACATCGGTGTTTATTCCGTTTACGGTGACAAAGATGTTGTCGGAGCATTGCTCATAGTTGTCGATAAGGTATTGCTTAATATCCTCGCTGACAGCCATTTGCTTGTCGCCCCAATTTGCAATGCGTTTCCACAGCGGGGTAACCTTGAAAACCCAATGCGCGGTTGTCACAAAGCGGAATTTGAGTTCTTTTTGCAAGAGTCCGCAAACAAACGCAGGGATGCGGGCATGGGCATGCACAAGGTCAAAATCTTCACTTTTTATAAGTTTTTTTAGTCCGCGGTATGCTTTTACAACGCTTGCGGGATTTTTGCTTGCAAGCGGAAGTGTTACATGGCTAACGCCAACATTTTCAAGCATTTCGGCATATTTGCCGCCCGCAGATACAACGGTCACGCTGTGGCCGTTTTTCTTTAGCGCCGCGGCAAGCTCATATATATGGGTTTCGGCACCGCCAAATCCCATTTGCATCGTGGTCATTAAAATGTTAAGTTTGTTTTCCATTTTTACTCCCAAGTTTGTATTAACATCATCATTTTAACAAAATTTGAAGCAGTAATCAAGTGAAAAGTAAATTATATGTTTATGGTATTATGTCAAAGACGGTAAACCAATATTGTAGGGCGGGGGTTTATCTCCCGCCGCGAGCCGCCGGCAGATGTTGTACAGGTGGCGGGAGCAAGCCCCCGCCATACGATTTATAGGTTTAAAATTCTGCCCGTAAACATAAATTTATTTTTCTATTTACATTTCAAAATATATTTGATATAATATAATGAATAGTTAAAATAGGCTAATTATCTAATCATATCAGAAAAGGATTTTTATATGAAAAACAACAACGGACATAGAGGGAGCGGCAAAGGCGCAACGATAATTTCGCTTGCATTTGGTGTGCTCTCACTTATAGCGTTTTTGGCGATGCTTGGGGCAAAGCTCCCTGCAACACCAGCGTTTATCATCGCCCTTGTGATTTTGCTTGGGGCAAACCTTATTTACGGTATCATTTTGCGCCGCAAGAGTGATTGCGGGGACGAAAAACTCACAAGCACGCTCGGGCAGATAATGCTTGAAATGGTTATTAAAATGCAAAACCCAATGGTCATTTGCGACACATTTGGAAAAATTATCTGGCGTAACCGCGCATTTGCGCTTGCAACCGCGAAAATAGGCTCGGTAATGGGCGTTTCGGTTGATTCGATTTCCTCGGTAAATCTTGAGGAACTTGAACAAAAGGGAAGCGGCTCGGCTGAACTTTGTGACCGAAGATATCAAGTGGATTTGCTCCATTTTAAGACGGATGAGAAAAAATACTGGTTCTTGATTTTTGACGATTGCACCGAGATTGACTTTTTGAACGCGCAAATCGAGAGCGAGCGTAGTGTTGTCGCTTATGCAATTATTGACAACCTTGATGAACTTTCGAGAAACGGTCAGGACTCGCTCAAAAACGAAACTAACAGAGTGTATGAAATTTTGCGTGAGTTTACCGCATCGGTTAACGGTATTGTCCGCGAGTATGACAGAGATAAGTACATGCTTGTGATGAACCGCGCGGGACTTGCCAAAAGCCGTGCAAATAACTTTGCTGTGCTTGATAAAATTCGCGAAATCAGAGTCGGCGACCTTGGACTTTCGATAACGGTATCGGTTGGTATCACCGACATAGGCGAAAGCCTTGCGGAGCGTGAGGCGGGCGCAAGAGAGGCTCTTTCAATGGCGCTTGCACGCGGCGGTGACCAGGTTGCATACAAGGCCGAGGGCGGTATGGTGTTCTTTGGCGGTAACACACGCCCCGTTCAAAAGATCTCAAAGGTTTCTGCAAAGGTGCGCTCCGGCGAACTTACCGCACGAATAAATATGGCGGCAAATGTTATTATTATGGGCCACCGCAATGCCGACCAGGACTGTTTTGGTGCGTCTGTCGGCGTTGCACGACTTGCGATGTATTGCGGCGTAAAGCCGTATATCGTGGTGGATAAAAACGATGCCAAGACCATTGATTTTATCCACAAATTTGATTCGGTTGCCGAGTATGAGGATGTGTTTGTTGATGAAAATGAGGCAATGAGCCTTATTGAAACCGACACGCTCTTGGTTGTGGTCGATGTAAACAATACCGCTCACATGCTTTCAAGCGGCATTGCAGTTTCTGTTAATGATGCATTGATTATTGACCATCACAGAAAGACCGACTCAAAGGTGAAACGCGAGTGGCTTGCGGAATATATCGAGCCCTCGGTTTCAAGTACATCGGAACTTGTGGCGGAAATTTTGGAACAATCCATCGGCGAAGGAAAATTGCTTAAAGAGGAAGCAAACGCGCTTCTCGGCGGCATAATTCTTGACACCAAGCAATTCACTCGCTCAACGGGTGCAAGAACATTCAATGCGGCGATTTATTTGCGTAGTGCCGGTGCAAACATTTACGAGTCCTCTGCAGAACTCAAGAGTGATTTTGATGAGTTCCAAAAACAGTCTAAAATCATGTCCGACCTACTTGTTTATAAAAAGAGATTTGTTATTGCAAAGGACGAGCGTGCGGGTGTTCACACCGATACTGTTGCTGCGGCAAAGGCGGCCGAGGCTCTCCTTTCGATAAAAGGTGTGGATGCGGCATTTGCACTTGTTCGCCTTGGCACGGAAACACATATTTCCGCGCGTTCAAACTCACAGGTAAGCGTTCAGCTTATTCTTGAAAAAATCGGCGGCGGCGGTCACCTTGACAGCGCCGGCGCTAAATCGGATGACCCGCTTGTGGTTATGCTTGAAAGCCTTAAAGGTGCAATTGATGAGTACCTTGAGGAAACTGACAGAAATAAAAATTAAAGCCTATCGGAGGATATAGAAATGAAAGTAATTTTGCTTAAAGATGTAAAAGGTACCGGTAAAGCCGGCGAAGTAAAGGATGTTTCCGACGGATTTGCCCGCAACTTCCTTATCCCTAAGGGAGTGGCAAAGATTGCCGATGCAGGCTCGCTCAGCGACCTTAAAAATAAAGAAGCGGCAAAACAGCACAAGATTGAGGTTGATAAAGCTGAAGCACGCGAACTTGCAACCCGTCTTGAGGGCATCCTTGTAAAGATTGAGGCATCCCACGGTGCAGACGGTCGCCTTTACGGCTCCATCACTTCACAGCATGTTGTTGATGAACTTAAAAAGGCAAGCGGCATTGAAATTGACAAGCGCAAGGTAGTGCTTGATAATCCCATCAAGGCATACGGCAAGTATGAAATCCCCGTAAAACTTTACGGTAGTGAAATTCAGGGCAAAATCAATGTAATTGTAACCGAAAAGTAATTTTTAAGCGAGGTAATCACTTTGAACGGCGATTTTACCAGAAAAATGCCGGTTGCAATCGAGGCGGAGCAATCCGTTCTCGGTTCGATTCTTATCAATCCTGAAAGTTTTGATAAGATTGCCGGAATTATCGTTTCCGACGACTTTTATCTTGAGGAGCACCGCAATATCTTTGAAACGATGAAGGAGCTTTACAAAAAGAATAAGGAAATCGACCTTGTAACGCTTATTGATGCGCTTGTGCGCGACGGTGTTTATGATAAGGCGGGCGGAACGGAATATATAAAAATTATTGCTAAAACCGTGCCTACGGCGGCAAATATCGTTGACTATGCAAATATTGTAAAGGATAAGAGCGTTTTGCGCAGTCTTATCAATGTTTGCGACGATATTTCGGGCGAGGCGTATTCCGAAGAGGGCGAGGTTGAGCACTTGCTTGATGCGGCAGAACAGCGCATTTATGAAATTGCTGACCGCCGCGCCTCTAAAAACTTTGAGGAAATCGGTGATGTTTTGCACCGAGTTTACAAGCATCTCGAACTTATTTCCAAGGACAAGAGTGCGCTTAAAGGTACATCCACGGGATTTTCGGGTATTGACCGAGTGCTTGTTGGCATGGGCGACAGTGACCTTGTGCTTGTCGGCGCGCGTCCCGGTATGGGTAAGACATCTTTTTGTCTTAACATCGGTACAAATGTTGCAAAGGCAACGGGCAAGGCAGTTGCAATGTTTTCGCTTGAAATGTCATCTGACCAGCTTGTTCAGCGTGTACTTTCAAGTGAAGCAATGGTTGAAAGCAATGCGCTTCGCGGGGGCAATCTTTCCGAGGAAGACTGGACAAAACTTGCGCATGCGGCAAGCGAACTTGCAGAGTGTAAAATTCTGATTGACGATACAACCGGTCAGACAATAATGTCGATGAAGGCGAAACTCCGCAGAGTTAAAAATCTCGGACTTGTAATTATCGACTACCTTCAGCTTATGAACTCCGACCGCAAGATTGACAACCGTGTACAAGAAGTTGCAGACATTTCGCGTAACCTTAAAATCATGGCAAAGGAACTCAATGTTCCGATTATCTGCTGTGCACAGCTTTCGCGTGGACCAGAATCGAGAACGGATAAAAAGCCGATGCTTTCCGACCTTCGTGACTCGGGTGCCATTGAGCAGGACGCCGATGTTGTAATGTTTATTTACCGCGACGAATACTATAAAACAGACCGTCCCGCAGGCGAGGACGAGCAGGTGGCAAACACCGCCTCCATCATCATTGCTAAAAACCGTCACGGCGGCACGGGCGAAATTAAGGTCGGCTGGATTGGCCAGTACACCAAGTTCCGCACCATTGATAATGATATGGATGCATAAAATGGAACAGTTGAAGAAAAAATTTCTTTTTGCGCTTGATTCTTTTTCACTATCCGGCGGAGTAATTGTTGCGCTTTCGGGCGGGGCAGACTCTGTTTGTTTGCTTGATCTTTTTTTATCGTCGGGTTTTCCGTATCCCGTCGCCGCGGCGCATTTCAACCATCATTTGCGCGGTGACGAGGCAATGCGCGATGAAGAATTTTGCAAGGTGCTTTGCAAAGCGCGCGGGGTAAAGCTCTTTGTCGGCGGTGCCGATGTAAATGCACTTGCCAAAGAGAGCAAAAAAGGCATTGAAGAGGCGGCAAGGAGCGCAAGATATGCATTTCTTGAGAGCTTAATCGCCGAAAACAAAGAGTTTTCATATATCGCCACAGCGCATAACCGCGGCGACATGTGCGAAACAATGGTTTTAAATCTTGCACGCGGCACATCGCTTGACGGGCTTTGCGCAATTCCACAGCGGCGCGGTAATATTATCCGCCCCATTTTGGATGCAAGTCGCGCCGAGATTTTGGCATACAATAAAGAAAAGTGCTTGGATTTTATCACCGACTCGACAAATCTTGATGAAAAATACAGCCGTAACCGTGTAAGACTTAATATCCTGCCTGAAATCAAAAAGATTTATGAGGGGTATGAAGAAAACTTTGCCCGCACGGCAAAAATTCTTTACCGTGACAGTCAGTATTTTGCATCTGAGGTTGAAAAACAGTATCCGCTTGTTGTAAAAGACGGCTTCATGGACATTGAAAATGCACAGAATATTCACATTTCCATACTTTCGCGAATTGTGAAAAAGTTGTATAATTACTATGGACTCGTTGATCTTGCCGAGGCGCATATTGACGCGATTTGTCAAATGATTTACAGCGGTGACAAAAATTTCACGCTTGCCTTGCACGCATCTTTCGCTTTGTGCGAGCGTGGCAAACTTACTTTTGTAAAGAGTTTGCCAAAGAGTGAAGATTTTTGCGTGGATGTCGCTCTTGAAAGGGAAGTAACTCTTCCCACAGGGATAAAAGTTTTGATTTCGGCGCAAAAGAGTGACGGGGCATATCCGCTTTGCCGAGAGGCGCTTTGCGGTACGCTTACTTTGCGCTCGCGCTGTGAGGGTGACAGCATAACCGTGTTTAAAAAAAGGCATAAAATCAAGCGCGTGATATCGGACAAAAAATTAACCGCCGCACAAAAGGCAAAACTGTTTTTCCTTTGTGCAAATGGAGAAATAATATATTCAAATCTTGGTGTTGTGGCAGATAAAGCTTTTTGTCGCAGTACCGATACATGCTTTTATATCACAGTAAAGGAAACAGAACAATGATTAACAACGAAATTTTGAAAGTTTTGGTAAGCGAAAAGGAAATCGAAGAAACCACCATCCGCCTTGCAGAGCAGATTGACCGCGATTTCGCAAACAGCGACGGCAGACTTGTGCTTCTTGGCATTCTTAAAGGCTCTGTACCTTTTCTTGCAGAACTTATGAAAAAGATTAAATCCAACCCCGAAATCGAATTTATGAAGGTTTCGTCTTACGGTAGCGGCACAAAGTCAAGCGGCTCTGTAAAAATCGTTTTTGACTGGCAAAGATCAAATATTGAGGAATGTGACATCATCGTTGTTGAAGATATTATTGACAGCGGTCGCACACTCTCATATCTTTGCGAATATTTAAAGCAAAAGGGCGCAAAGAGTGTTCGCACTTGCACATTGCTTGACAAACCCTCGCGCCGTGAGGTTGATTTTGTTCCCGATTATTGCGGCGTTCAGGTGCCTGATGAGTTTGTTGTAGGTTTCGGTCTTGACTACGATGAACGCTATCGCGCACTTCCTTACATAGGTATACTCAATCCCGAGGTTTATACAAAGTAAATACGGGTACAATAAATAGCACAACACAGCGGAAAGGCTTGGTACTACATGAACAAAAATTTTAAGGTGATTATCGGATATGTTTTGGTAATTGCCGTAATTCTGTACCTTGGGTCAACTATGCTTGGCATTGGTCAGCCGCAAAAGGACCCCGTGTACAGCGACATTGTAAAATATTTTGAAAACGGCGAAGTTGAAAAGTTTAAGATTTCGCAAAACAACGAACTCACCGTGACACTCATTGAAAAACATGAGGGTACGGATAAAAACAAAGAAGTATACTATCTCCTTCGCGATGCGGGATATTTCATGGAAGATGTAAAGGAATACATCGACGGCATGGAGTATGACATCCCCGGCGCGAAAAACTCATGGTGGATTTCGTTCTTGCCATATATCATAATGATAGTTGTTTCTGTCTTCTTCTGGATATTTATTTTGCGTCAGATGAACGGTCAGGGCGGCAAAATGGGCAACTTTGGCAAGGCGCGTGTTAAACTTGGAACCGATGAGAAAAAGCGTGTTACATTTAACGATGTTGCGGGCGCTGATGAAGAAAAAGAAGAACTCACCGAGATTGTTGAGTTTTTGAAAAATCCCAAGGAATTTGAAAAACTCGGCGCAAAAATCCCCCACGGCGTGCTTTTGATGGGCCCTCCCGGTACGGGTAAGACCCTCCTTGCAAAAGCGGTTGCGGGTGAGGCAAATGTGCCTTTTTACTCAATTTCCGGCTCTGATTTTGTAGAGATGTATGTTGGCGTAGGTGCTTCGCGTGTCCGTGACCTTTTTGAAACTGCGCGTCGCCACCCCGCATCAATTGTATTTATCGACGAAATTGACGCTGTAGGTCGCCAAAGAGGCACGGGCCTTGGCGGTGGACATGATGAAAGAGAACAGACTCTCAACCAGCTTCTCGTTGAGATGGTTGGCTTTGGCAACGGCACGGGCATCATTGTTATCGCGGCTACAAACCGTGCAGATATTCTTGACCCCGCGCTCCTTCGTCCCGGCCGGTTTGACCGTCAGATTACCGTAAATTACCCCGACCTTCGCGGCCGTGAGGCTGTGCTTAAAGTTCACGCAAAGAACAAACCCTTTGAAAGCGATGTTGACTTTGCGACTATTGCAAAAACTACTGTTGGCTTCACCGGCGCAGACCTTGCGAACCTCCTTAACGAGGCGGCATTGCTTGCGGCACGCCGCAAAAAGAGCCTTATCGGCATGAATGATATTGAAGATGCGATGATGAAGGTTCTCATGGGCCCTCAAAAGCGTAGTAAGCGTATTCTTGATAAGGATAAAAAGATTACCGCGTACCATGAGGCGGGTCATGCAATTGCATCCAAGATTGTTTGCCCCAATGAAAGCGTTCATCAGATTTCAATTATTCCCGCAGGCCGTGCGGCCGGCGTTACCGTTACACTCCCCAAAGAGGACTATACACATCTCACCAAAAACGAGATGGAAGCAAGAATTGTTATGCTCCTTGGCGGTCGTTGTGCAGAGGCACTTATTATGGGTGATGTTTCTACGGGCGCATCCAATGATATTGAGCGCGCAACCGCGATTGCCCGCGACATGGTAACCCGCTACGGTATGAGCGATATTCTCGGCCCCGTTGTTTACGGCAACGATCAGCAGAGCGTGTTCCTTGGCAGAGATTTTTCGTCTTCGCAGAGTTACTCCGACAAGACTGCATCCGACATCGACTCCGAAATTCAGCGCATTGTAAAGGGTGCGTATGCTAAAGTTGAAAAGATTTTGAACGATAATATGGATAAACTCCATTTTATCGCAGAATTTCTCTTTAAGAATGAAGTTATGGAAGAGGATCAGTTTGAGGCGGCTATGGAGGCTAAAAAGCCTGACATGGAGGCTATTGAAGCACTTAGAAGCGAAAGAGCAAAGCGTTCCGAAATGGAGAATGCCGAGGCTAAACGCCGTCGCGATGCAGAGGAAGAAGAGCGCCGCAAGAAAGCGGAAACAGAGGCTACAATTAAAATTGATAACCTTGCTCCCGAGAGCAATAGCGATGCTCCAAAGCCAAAAGACTAAAAATTATAGTAAAAGCCGTTCTTTTAAAGAACGGCTTTTGTTTTTGCGCCTACAGTACAACTTGTTATAATTTTTATACATTGTTTTGTTGAAAACGGATATATTTTTGTATTCGTATTGACAAATAAAGATGGGCGACTTATAATGAAAGCATGTATAAAAAGTGTAGGTGATGTTATGTCAAGAATAGTACACGGCATAGTTAATTTTACATATCGTGCAGGTGCAGATTACGGAAAAAACAGCGTTTTCTTTGTAGAAAGTATGGGCGAAAGCTTGCCCTGCGCCGAATATCTTGTTGAACGCACTCGCGTTAAGAATGATACAAAAAGTATATATGTTTTTGAGTATGTAACCGGCGGTAAGGGACATATCGAATGCGACGGAAAAAAGTATACCGTGCAAAAGGGTGACTTTTATTTTTTGAACAGACTTCATTCCCATTTGTATTACTCCGACAGCGAAGATCCGTACAGCAAGATATGGATTAACGCAGGTGGCAGATTGCTTGACGGCGTTGTTAATGCCTACGGGCTTACTGACGGTGCAATAATCGTGCCAAACTCGCAAACCGAAAAACATTTTCTTCGCCTCAAAGAACTTCTTTCCGGGGTATCTGTTGACAACTCCGACGATATTATGACCGAGTGTGCAAAGGTGATGTGCGAAATGATAATCACCGCCGCTACCGAGCATCGCAAGGTACAGCGGGCGGCGGTAAGTACGGCAGAACGCATTAAGGATTACATAGACTCGGGTCTTTCATACAATGTCACTCTTGATGATATTGCACAGCATTTTTATCTTAACAAATCCTATATAATCAGCATTTTCAGCGAAAAGTACGGCTACACCCCCAAACAGTATATTTTGCAGCGTAAAATGCAAGCCGCGTGCTCAATGCTTGAGGAAAATCTTTACAGTATTGCAGAGATTGCGGATGTGCTGAATTTCTCAAGTTCACAGCATTTTTCCTCGTCATTCAAAAAGAAACTCGGCATTTCGCCTGATGAATACCGCCACAGAAAGGGAAAATAAGCATTTTATAAGATGTGGCTTGCCTCACTTTAATAGGCAAGCCACATCTTTTTTGTTTGAATTTTTATTGACAATTGTATTTTGTTAGAATATAATATATATGTATATTATTGTGGCATTGCTGTATATTTCAGTATTGGCGTGGAGGAAATTTTGAATCGGAATAATGAAATCAATTTAGCCGAAGGGCGAAAAAAACATACACTGCGCAATGTTATTTTAATTTCACTTGCCGTGCTGATATTGGCTCTGGGAATAATGGCAGTTGCCTTTCGCAGATATATAAATATCATCTCTGCGGGAATTTCTAAATCCGAGGAACAGATTCATTCCATGCAAGCAGATAACGATAAGCACGCGCATGAAATTTTGAACGAACTTGTTGCAGTAACTATGCGCGATTTAACTGATGAAGAAAGACAGATGCTGCTAAACGGAGAAATCACTCCCGAAGAGGCACTTATACTTATAAAGGGCGGCACTCTTGATGTTGTTGTTACAACAGGGCAAGAACCTACTGATATTGCTGAGCCTGTGGTGGCTCAAACCTCGGCTGTGGTTACCACGGTGACGGAGAAAATCGAGGCACCGGTTGAAGAAACCGTTGAAAAAGTTGTTGTGACTACTGCGGTAAAGCCGCAAACCACAACCGCTTCGACCAAGCCAAACGAAAAGGATCGCGAAAACGAAAAAATCTTGCGCGCTCGCATTGAGGAGATTATTGCTGAGATTTATCTGCTCCGCGCAAACTATCTCAATGCTATCGACAAAACAATCGAGCAGGCAAGGCGTGAATATATGGCACTACCCAAGGACAGGCATACTCTTCAAGGCAAGATGCAGTTTGTTACAACTGTGCTTGTTCCGCGTGGGAACGCGCTTGAGTCGGAGTGCGATGCGGAAATTGAAAGGCTGCTTTTGGAGCTTAAAGGCGTTCTTTCAGATCTTGGCGAAAGCACTGCGCTCGTTGATGAAATCAAAAAGGTTTACAAGGAGCAAAAGGATTTGAAGCTCACAGAGCTTACAAATCAGTATTCTTCAAAGCTAAAATAATAAAATGTACTATATTCCAGAGAGGAAACAAAGTTATGAAAAAGAGAATTTTTTCAATTTTGCTTGTGCTCATGATGACTTTGTCATTGGTTCCTGCTACATTTGCGGCAAACCCTAACCTTACCGCCGCTCTTGCAGGCCTTAGTGACCAAGTTAATGTTCCTGCAACCATGCAGATGAGCAAGGACGGAGCTACTTGGGTGAGCGGCACTCTTGAGCTGAAGACAGAAGAAATGAACAGCCCGATTGATTACCGCACTATTCTTAATACCAATCCCATCAAGGGCGCTATTAAAGAATGGTATGAGGCGGCAAGAGCTGTCATCATTGCACTTGCCGGCGACAATCAGGCGCGTAAGGCAGAGCTTCCTGCGCATTTTAATGAGTATAGTG
>JAZQWE010000326.1:0-4751 GCA_045632225.1 Eubacteriales bacterium
ATCGCGTGTTGCAACGAAGTATCCCTCGTTTGCTTTGATGTAAAGGGAGGCGACAGCGTTTTCAAAAGAGAGCAAAAGTGCCTTTGCGCTTATCGCGCTGTCGCTGCCGGCCGCCGCCGAAAAGTCACCCGTGAGGGCATAGAGTGTTTGATAGGGGAGGGGGGAGGTGAGCGAAATAAAGATGTATTTGCCGTTTTGCACGGCGCGCTCAAATTCGTCTTCAGAAGATTTTGAGATTTTTGCGCCCGAACTTAAAAGTTCGTGAATTGGCTCTTTTGCAAAGGCAAAAAGGTCGCGTGCCGCCGCCATGGTGCCGTATGCGCCGCCACCGCCATGGTAGTCGATTGCGGCAAACGAGATGGAAAGCAGATCCTTTTCGTATATCGCAACGGTTTTGGGGGCATCGTTGCCAAGTGCAACCGCACCGTCGGGCATGTCCACGGTGTTTATTGCGGCATTGTCGGTTGCAAACTGTGAGCCGCCGATGTAAAGTCCCGCGAGAACAAGCATACTTGCGGTAAGGAGTGCAATTATTATGTTTTTGAAAACTTCGATGGGTTTTGCCTTGATTATTTCCATTAACCGTCACTCCTTTCAAGGATTTTAAAACTTATACTCTGGGCAAAATAATTCTAAATGTTGTGCCAACGCCGACTTCACTTTCTACGGTGATGTCGCCGCCGTGTGCAATGGCAAATTCTTTTGCAATTGCAAGGCCAAGACCCGTGCCGCCTGCGGCGCTGTTGCGCGCCTTTTCAACGCGGTAAAAACGCTCAAACAAACGGGGCAAATCTTCTTTTGGAATGCCAACGCCGTTGTCGCGCACGGCGATTTGCACATTGTCGCCGACGCATGCAAGCGAAATGCGGATTTCGCCGCCTTCGTTTGTGTACTTGATTGCATTGGAAACAATGTTGATAATGATTTGTTCAACGCGGATTTTGTCGCCGCTGATGTAAAGTTTATCAAATGTGCCGTCAAAGGCAAGGGTTTGTCCCTTCTTTTCGGCGGTGTAGCAAAGAGTTTTTGCAATTGCATCAACTGACTCGGTAATGCAGATTTTCTTCATTTGGAAGTTCATTGTCTTTGAGTCGAGCTGTGAAAGGGTGAGCAGATTTTTAATTAGCGCCTCCATTCGGGTGCTTTCTGTTTCTGCCATTTCAAGAAAACTTTTTGTCAGTTCATTTGATGTTATGTTAGAGTCGCCCGCAAGGGTTTCAAGCACCATTTTAATGGTTGTAAGCGGGGTGCGCAGTTCGTGCGAGGCGTTTGCAACAAACTCGCGGCGGCTTTGGTCAAGCGCGTAACTCTGCGTAACATCGTGGATAACCAAAATAATGCCCTCATGCATTTTTTCGTTATCGCGGTAGCGGATGTTACCGAAATACAGCTCATAAACCTTGCCGCTATAATGTACTGCGGGTACGCCGCCACTTTCGGAAAGGTCAATGTCAATATCGTTTTTATCGTAGTTGAGGAGGCTGAACATATAGTCAAGCGAAAGATTTTTGATGTCGGCAGAGAAGAGTTTGTGCGCCGCATCGTTAATTTGCAGGGGTTTGCCGTCCTCGCCAAATGTGATAACGGCGTCTTTAAGGCATGAGAGCACCGTTTCGAGTTTTTCGCGTTCACCGTTGATTTCGTCAAGGTTTTCTTCAATCATGCGGCTCATGTGGTTAAAGTTTTCGGTGAGCACGCCGATTTCATCATTGGATTGAACGCGGATTTTTTCTTTAAAATTACCCTTTGCAACGCGCTGAACACCCTCGGTGAGTTTGGAAAGCGGGAGGGAAATTGCGCGGGCAAGGAAGAACGAAAGCACAAATGCGATGATAAGTCCGATAAAAAGCGCTTGAAGGATGATGGAGAAAAGCATCCATGTAACTTCTCCGAGTTCCTCTTGGGTGTCGCGGATGTAGATAATGCAATTTGCATTTCCGTTTGAAAGTGGTAGCGCAAAGTCGGCAAAATCCGAACTCTGGCTTTTGATATTGCCCACCTCGCCGCCGATTGCCGCAACAATGTTCGGCGTTATGGCAAGTTTTTCGCCGTTTGTATCGCTACCCGCCAAAAAGTTGCCGTTTTGGTCAAGAATGTAATATGAGCGATAGTCATCAATGCCAAGGCGCGAGGCGTATGCCTCCAAAATAATGCGCTGACTTTCCGCATTGGCGTCGCTGTCATCTTTTGACATTGCGTTTTCAAGGTACACGCGCAATTGCCCGTCATTTGCAAAGTTTTGCTCCATGCAACTTGAAAATTCTTCGTTATAAAACGAGAGCACATTGCTGATAAGCACCGCGCCGACAACGCTCATAACGATGAGAATGAACACAACGAGGATGAGTATGATTTTAAAATATAGTCCTCTGTACATATTTATGATCATTCCTTTCTGTAAAGCGCGAATTTTTGACGGTTTCGGTCGATACCGAAATTTGCGCCCACCTTATGGCGCAAAAGGCACAAAAGTCGCCGTTTGAAAGATTTATCTTTCAAACTACCTACTGGATATAGTAACCCACACCGCGTTTGGTGATGAGATATTCGGGGTTGGAGGGGTCTTTTTCAAGTTTTTTGCGAAGGCGCGAAACTGTAACATCAACGGTGTTTACATCGCCGAGGAAGCCGTCATAACCCCACACCTTGCCAAGGAGTTCTTCACGCGAAAAGGGTTTGCCCACATTTTCCATGAGAAAGAGGAGCAAATCGTATTCTTTTTTCGAAAGTTCAAGTTCTACCGCGTCCTTGGTTGCGATGTATCGCGAGCGGTCAACGGAAAGGCCGCGCACAGTAAGGGTGCCGCTGTTTGCGGCAAGATGTGTTATCATTTCGTCGCGGCTGCGGCGGATGTTTGCGCGGATACGCGCAATAAGTTCGTGGAGTTTGTACGGTTTTGTAACATAGTCATCGGCACCGTTTTCAAGGCCTGCGATTTTGTCTTTGTCATCATCGCGCGCGGTAACCATGATTACGGGCACATCACTTCTTGTGCGAATGCCCTCAAGCACCTTGAAACCGTCAAGTTTTGGGAGCATTATGTCAAGCAAAACAATATCAAATTTTTCGGTGAGCGCTTTTTTAAGTCCCTCTTCGCCGTCGTACGCAACCACGGTGTCAAAGCCCGAACTTGTGAGATTGTGCGCAAGCAAAAGTGCAATATTTTTTTCGTCCTCAACAAGAAGAACTCTTCTTTTTTCGTTTTCCATTGTCTTTCTCCTTACTTTACAGAACTTGATTCGGTAAGCGGCATTGAGCGCAGCGCCTCAAAGCGGTCAAACTGGGTGAAGAAATACTGATAGTAACTGCGGGTTTGTCTGTCGCTTGCAATTGAAAAGTTAAAAACGCCGCGATTTGGTGAGTCATAGAGCGCAAAATTTATCATTCTGTTGTTGCGAAGGTCGTCTACAACAAGGTGCAAGTTGCACGATTTTGCAAAGTACCCGTCAATTTTCGGTATGCGTTCGTATGCATCGCTGCTGACATAAATGCGGCTTGTTTTGCCTACGAGCGAAAAGAGGTATTGGTTTGCCTCTTCCATCTGTGCGCGAAAAACTTCTTTGTTTGCGGCAAGGGAAGCATCCATGTAGTAGACAATGCTGTGTCCCTTTGCGTATATTTTGGGGATGAGTTTGCTGTATGTTTTTATATCTGCGGGCGCAATGGCAAATGACATTTTATGATTTCCCACAGCCTCAATTGCGTAGGAAAGGTTTGCAAGTGACGGAACAAGCAAAAGCGGGTGCATAAATGAGCCTGCCACGGTTTTGCCCGTGGGGTTATAAAGGTAGGGCACATCTGCTTTTTCGCTGTCCGCGTATGCGCCGAGAAGTTGCTCAAAAGGTGTGCGTTCTTCCTCGTTTGAGATGCGCGCGGCAAGGTAGCCGTCGGGGGCAAACGCCGTTTCAAACCAAATGCCGAATTTTTCGCAGATTGCATAGGGTTCAAGATAAATTTCTCCGCCGTAACGGTAGATTTTACACTCACTTACATTGCCGCTTTCGTCAATGTAAGTGCCGAAACTTAAGTTGAAAGAAATGTATTTTTCCGCCTCCTCAATCAAAAGCGAGCCAAGCGTGTCTGAATGGGTGACTTTGATGTCACCGAGTTTGGCAAAAGATGATGCGGGGAGCAACATTTTACCCTCGGTTTCGATAAACGGGAGCAGGGAATCGTCCTCCCAGCCGTTGTCATTGATGAAAAGCGTTGCGCGGTCAAGCGCAAATGCGGGTACCGCCATGGAAAAAATCAAAATAAGGGACAAAAATGCCGCATATATTCTTTTTTTCATTTTTATCCCTCCGTTTTTAGTTATTTGTTCAAAAAATATGCTGTTGCAAGGTCGGTGACAAGGCCGTAACTCTTTGCGCCCTCGCTTTGTCCTTGGAGTTTCAGGTACGCATCGTTAACCGCGCTTGAAACATCCTCTGCAATGTTGTCCCTGAAAGGGGCACTTTGCTCTTGCTCGGCGACATATTCATTTAAAATTTCCACCGAGAACTGTGCAAGCAACTCGTAGTAAAGGCTTTCGTCCTCGCGGTAAACGGCACTTGCCATGTAGTTGAAAACCTCGGCAAGTCCCGCGTATTTGAAAAATGCATCATCCGATGAGTAAAGCGTGAGAAATGCCACGAAATTTGTTTCATCCTCGGGTGCTGTGCCGCGTTGGTGTGCCATTTCATGCGCCGCGGTAAAGGTTAGCGCGTAGTCGGTCTGGCAGGTGTTTACATTTGCCTCGCCCGTGAAAAAGG
>JAZQWE010000327.1:0-5790 GCA_045632225.1 Eubacteriales bacterium
CAAGCGTAAAACTCAAAATTGAGTAGTTATGTAAAGTTTCCGGACAAGCAATATGAGAAATTCGTCCATGTACTACGCGACCGGTGAAATCTCCGTATTGGTCATACTCTTGAAGAAACAAATAATCATCAATATGGTATCTTTTACTATCTTTAAGAACTACATAACGAACATGATTATTGAGAATTTCATCGACTTTAGATTTCGTAGTTTTTACTACTATCATATTCTGCACGATATATACACTCCTCATTTTATTTAATTGTGGCGGCGCAGAGAAGGTTCGAACTTCTATACAACTAAAGTTGGTAGCGCGGGGGGCGTGTCCCGCAGTTGTGTTTTATCCATGCTCTTATTATAAAAACAAAAGGAAGTCACGAAAAAGCAAAGGCATTAAATAAGAGATTTTAAACTACTGCACCATATCTGTTTTATTCAATCTATCTTACGATTGTTTGTATATGTGTAAGTGATTGTTTACAGTTATATTATAATGAGTAAATTTACTCATTTCAAGTGTTTTAAGTAAATTTATATATTTTTGTCACATCTCAACAAATGGGGGGTGTTGTTTTTTGTACGAAGCGTACGAAATAGCAGAAAGAATTAAGACATTATTGAAGAAAAAAAACATAAAAGCAAAGGATATGTTAGTAGAACTATGTCTATCTGCGTCAACAATGACATACATGAAAACAAGTTATCCTCAAGTAAATAACCTAACAAAGATAGCAGATTATTTAGGAGTATCACTTGATTACTTAATGGGCAGAACAGATATTATTGAAATAAATAGGAGCAAATAAATGGGATTTATACAAGACTTAGGAACAATAATTATAGTAATAGCAATAGTTATACTTGCATTTTGGTTAAGTTGGTACGGTTCTACAAAAGAATGTAGCAAAAATACAGAAAATATAAATAAAGGAATTCTAAATATTGCAAACAATTTTGTAAAACACCACGAAAGAATTTATGAACAAAACGAAACAATAATTAAAAATCAAGAAAAAATAATTGAACTTTTAAGTAAAAACAACAAAGATTAAAAATACATAAAGAAAGAAATGCTAATAGAGTAATCTACTGATTAAAAGACAATGACTTTTAATCATGGTGTCTGGAGTTCGATTCTCCACAGGAGCACCAAAAAGAGGGATTGCGTATGCAATTCCTCTTTTACTTTATAAGTAAAAGAGGCTATAAAAATGAAACTTGGTATAGTTGGTCTTCCTAATGTAGGCAAAAGTACACTTTTTAACGCTTTGACAAACGCGGGTGCGCAGTCTGCAAACTATCCTTTCTGTACAATCGACCCTAATGTAGGCATCGTTACTGTTCCTGACAAGCGTCTTGATGTACTTGCAGAGATGTACACCCCCGAAAAATATACCCCTGCGATTATTGAATTTGTTGATATTGCAGGTCTTGTTCGCGGTGCTTCCAAGGGTGAAGGCCTTGGCAATAAGTTCCTTTCACATATTCGCGAAGTAGATGCTATTGTACATGTTGTAAGATGTTTTGAAAATGAAAACATCATCCATGTATACGGCAATGTTGACCCAATCCGCGATGTTGAAACCATCAATCTTGAACTTATTTTCTCCGATATCGAGATGCTTGACCGCCGCATTGACCGTGTTAAAAAGGCAATGAAGGGCGACAAATCTCTCGCGGCAGAGGTAGAAGTTCTTGAAAGAATCAAGGGTGTTCTTGAAGAGGGAAAATGTGCTCGCACATTGGAACTTTCCGAAGACGAACTTGAAATGCTTGGTGATACACATCTTCTCACAATCAAGCCTGTTATTTATGTTGCAAATATCAGCGAGGATGAACTCGGCGGCGACCTTTCGGGCAACGAAGGCTTCCAGAAACTCAAAGCTTTTGCAGAGAGTGAACACTCCGAAATTATGACTGTATGTGCAGGTATTGAAGCTGAGATTTCCGAACTTGAGGGCGAAGAAAAAACCGCATTCTTAAACGATCTCGGAATCGAAGAAAGCGGCCTTGACCGCCTTATTTCTGCAAGCTATAAGCTTCTCGGTCTTATCAGTTATCTTACCGCAGGTCCTCAAGAAGTTCGCGCTTGGACCATTACAAAGGGCACCAAGGCTCCTCAGGCGGCAGGTAAGATTCACAGCGACTTTGAACGCGGATTTATCCGTGCTGAAGTTGTCGCTTTCGATGACCTTGTAAAAGAGGGAAGCATGACCGCCGCAAAGGAAAAAGGTCTTGTTCGTAGCGAAGGCAAAGAATATGTGGTTGCTGACGGCGACATCGTTCTCTTTAGATTCAATGTATAATATAAGAAAAGTCTGCCTTAGGGCAGACTTTTTATATTATTTTGAAAAATATATTTGTTAAAAAACAAAGAATTAAACCAATCGCTGTAGGAAGAAGGGCGGCAAATATTGTCCACTTTATGCTTGCGGTCTCTTTTTTTATTGTCAAAAGTGTTGTCGAACACGGCCAATGAAAGAGTGAAAACAACATTGTACATACTGCGGTAACTGCTGTCCATCCATTTTCAATCAGCAACATCTTAATCTGCAATACTGAATCAAAACTTGTCAGCGTCCCCATTGATAAATATGACATAATTATCAATGGCAGAACTATTTCATTTGCCGGAAGGCCAAGTATAAATGCCATAACTATCACGCCGTCAAGCCCAAAAACTTTAGCAAAAGGATTTAAAAAATCACAGCAATGCTTTAATATTGATAGATTACCAACTTTAATATTTGCAAAAATCCAAATTATAATTCCTGCAGGAGCCGCAATCGCAATTGCTCTGCCAAGCACAAAAATTGTTCGGTCAAAAATTGACCGCGAAATAACTTTTGTAATCTGCGGTTTTCTATATGGCGGCAATTCAAGCATAAATGAAGAAGGTAAGCCCTTTAAAACCGTTTTTGAAAGCAGTTTTGAACATGCAAAAGTCATAAGAACACCGATAAGAATAAACGCAGTCAAAACAAGTGCAGAAATTACAGAATTAAAAAATCCGCCGCCGTTTGCAACAAAAAATATTGAAATTAAAGTAATCAGCATCGGAAATCTGCCGTTACACGGCACAAAGTTATTTGTTAAAATCGCAATCAATCTTTCGCGTGGAGAATCAATAATTCGGCAACCGACAACACCGGCGGCATTGCATCCAAATCCCATGCACATTGTCAGCGCTTGTTTTCCGCAAGCATTACAACATTTAAACGGTTTATCAAGATTATAGGCTATTCGCGGCAGATACCCCACATCTTCAAGCAAAGTAAAAAGAGGGAAGAATATCGCCATTGGTGGGAGCATTACCGATACAATCCATGTCAGAACATTGTATACACCGTTTAACACTATTGAATATATCCATTGCGGAACTTGTAAAGTTATTAAGAACTCTGACAACCATCCACCAACTATTTTAAATAGCATTGATAACAGTTGTGAAGGATAATTGGCAAGTGAAATTGTCGTCCAGAATATCAGTGCAAGCAAAAGCATCATTACGGGGAAGGCAAGGTATTTACCCGTAAGTATTTTGTCAACTCGTCGGTCGAAAGAATTGTCGTTGATTTTCTCCACATTTACAACTTTTCTGCTGATTTCTTCAGCCTTTTTAATTGCAGCAGATGCAACAATTTCTTTTATATCATCTCGCGAAATTCCTTTTTCGTTCAAAGTTTCAATAGCATTTGTCAATGATAAAACTATTTCTTCGTTTTCTAAAATGTTTTTTTCGAAGTAGCAATTGATTTCATTTATCAATGCATCGTCATAATCAAGTAGTTTAAGCGCCAGCCAACGCGAATTGATTTTAGGTTTTAGTTGCAAATCTATTACTTTTTCTACCGTTTCAATAGCAGATTCTATTAAAGCAGGATATATAATTTTATGCGGTGAAAAATTTTCATCAATTGAATTATCAATTGCATTTTTCAAATTTATAAGTGTGTTTTTCTTTCGTGCAATTGTTCCCACAACTTTTACTCCAAGCACTTTTGAAAGAAGTTTTAAATCAATGCTAATACCTTTTTGTTTTGCCTCATCAAGCAAATTTACACAAACAACCGTATTTGTTGAAACTTCGATGATTTGAAGCACGAGGTTTAAATTTCTTTCAAGGCATGTGGCGTCACATACAACCACAGTTGCATCTGAATGACCGAAACAAATAAAATTTCGTGCCACTTCTTCTTCGGCGGACTCTGCCATGAGCGAATATGTACCCGGAATATCAACAAGTTTATACGAATGTTTGCTTGTTTTCATATTTCCAACAGCGTTTGTTACAGTTTTGCCGGACCAATTGCCCGTATGCTGATTCATGCCGGTAAGCGCATTGAATATGGTACTTTTGCCTACATTTGGATTTCCTGCAATTGCTATTACTTTTTTATTGCATTCTTTTTTAGCAATGTCTATTTCACACTCAATTGCCCCATGTCCAACAGATTTATTTGTTAGTCCCATATTTCCGAAACCTTAATATAGCTTGAGGCTTCATCTCTCAAAGCAATTATTGCGCCGCGTATTAAATATGCTTTAGGATTTCCCATCGGACTAACGCCAACACATTCTACTTCTGTTCCTTCAATCAATCCAATATCTATAAGTCGGCGAAAAATCGCGCCATCATTTGAAAGAGAAGCAACGCGTGCTTTTTGTCCGGGTTTTAAATCGCACAAATTCATTGACTTTACCTCGCAAAAATAGCATTAGGGAGAGCATCCCTAATGCTATTATATTTGAAGTATTCATTTTAAGTTAAAATACACAAACAATATTGTTACAATTATGAAACAATAGACCACGCCGAACAAGCGAGGAATAATTTTCTCACTTTCGGTAAATGATACATATTTCTTCTTGTTCAACTTATCCGAGAGAGCCGCCCATTCAGCATCGAATAGCGAAAGAGGAAGTTGCTTTTCAATATTTGAAATGATTTTCATTTTTGAACTGTTCAGATTTCCGTAGCAAGATAATGTATTAGACCACGAGATTGAAAGTACAATGCCAATTATGCAAAATGCTGCGCTAATTATCAATTCAGCATTTTTACCGAGTCCAATTGCAAAAAGGACGCCCATGATAGCAACCAATGCTGAACTGATTGAAATATAAAAACTGTTAACATTTTGTCGCCTATTTACCAAATCTTCAGAAGTTTGCAAAAATAATTTATATTGTTCAAGTAAAGCGTCCTTATCATTCTCAAAGTTAGCAGTATTAAAAAGTCCGTAGTCGCCGGAATCGTGGTTTTTAATGATATTTAACAATTCATCGGTAGTTATCACCGTTCCGTAATTCTTTTTCTCGTTTGTAAAAGAATCATATATATACAGCGCATCATGGATAATATTATCTTCATTTAGCTTTAATATGTAAATAGGTTTTTTAAATTTAATCGCTTCTTTGATTTCCCAAGCAATGTAGGGGCTCTTATGAGAATTTTCTCCGACAACAAAAAGCACCATTTGTGACTTTTTGATTTTTTTAGATGCATCAATTTTCCAAAAACAGTTACCGTTTTTCAGTATCAATGCATTAGTCGAATACGCTTTTTGTTTAATGGCAGAAATAATTTTATCCGTTGCCTCAAAATCAGCTCCGGAGTGAATTACAAAAATGTTCATAAAATCCCTCCTTTTGAGTAAGTATAACATATTGGACCATATTCTTCAATAAATAAACAAAAAATAACCTTGCAAATTTCTTTGCAAGGTTATTTTTATTAAAATTTAACGAATTACTTTCTGGGATCGTTAATAGCTGCCTGAGCTGCTG